>JAYTBY010000868.1:0-11979 GCA_043736755.1 Planctomycetota bacterium
GTCGCGAACGCCATGAGGCCGACGAAGATCGTGATCGCACCGAGCGATCGCAGCACCATCAACTTGCGGCCGTAGCGATCGCCGAGCGATCCCCACAACGGGCTCATGATCGCGGCCGAGAAGGGTGCAGCGCCGTAGAGAATGCCGGCCCAGACGGCGATGTCCGTCCGATCGGTGAGCCCGAGATCCTCGAGCAGGCTCGGGAAGAACGGCAGGAAGCTCTGGATGCCGATCGAGGTGACGAAGTTCGCGGCCCAGACCGACCACCACGTTCGACGCCAAGAGTCCATCGCGAACGGCGCACTGTCCGCGAATCGTTGGCGCGGCGCCAGGGTGCGTCGAGATCGACGCGAGCGGGAGCGGGAACTCGTCGTCCGCTGCGCCTCGACTCAGCAGAGCGGCGGGTCCCCGGACAAGAACTCATCGGCCATTCCGCCGCGAATTCGATCGAGTTCGGCCTCGCGTGAGAGGAACGTCGTCGCGAGATCCGGATCGAAGTGCGCACCCGCGCGTTCGCGGATCCACGCCGTCGCTTCGTGGTGCGGCCAAGCCTTCTTGTAGGGACGCTCGGTGGTCAGCGCGTCGTACACATCGGCGAGTGCGAGGATCCGGGCCGCGAGCGGGATACGCGCGCCCCGCAGGCCGCGCGGGTAGCCGCTGCCGTCCCACTTCTCGTGGTGGCCGCCGGCGATGTCGCGACCCATGACGAGGAAGCGTGTCGCCCCGAACTCCTTGATCACGCCCGCGAGCGTCGACTCGCCGATCGAGGCGTGAGACTTCATGATCTCCCACTCCTCCGGAGTCAGCTTCCCTGGCTTCAACAGGATCGAATCGGGGATGCCGACCTTGCCGATGTCGTGCAGCGCACTCGACAGCTCGAGGTCGCGAATCCACGACTCGTTCACGACGTCCGTGTGCTTGCCGTCCTCGCGCAGCGCCGACGCCGTCAGCCGACAGTAGGCCGCGAGCCGGAGCAGGTGCTTCCCGGTCTCGTTGTCACGATGCTCGGCCAAGCGCGCGAGCGCGAGGATCGTCGCGGCCTGCGCGCGGTCCCTCCCGCGACGACTGAACTCGTGGTGTGCCGTGACAGCCGTCGACGAGGCGATCGACGCGAGCAGTGCGAGGTCGACCTGCGACAGCGTTCCGAGCCTGGACCCGCCGAGATCGACGATGATCTCGCCGATCTGACCGTCGCGCGTCGTCATCGGTTGAGAGTGAAGCCGCGCAGTCATCTCGGAGCCGGCCGAGGCCTCGACCGTCGCACCGTCACCGTCATCCCAGACCTGAACGAGCACGGCTCGCGACAGCGCATCGTGCACAGCGCGGGCAGCGAGATCGACGGCTTCCTGCAGCGATCCCGCCGAACAGATGTCGACCGAGAACGTGTGCAAGCGAGCCAGTGCGTGACTCTGCGTCACGATGCGTCTCTCGAGTGACTCGCGGAAGCTCGCGAGCGAATCGCGCTCGAACGTGATCTCCTCGGCGTCATCCTCGGCCGCTTCGAGCGAAGAGTGATGGCGCAGCGCCTCATCGATCGCTTGGACCATGCTCTCGTAGCCGCACGGCTTCGTGAGGAAGCGGAAGACGCCGGATTCATGCACGGCGGAAACCGCGAGGTCGAGATCCGCGACGCCGGTCAGGAGGACACCGACGGTCTCAGGGGAGTGACGGTGCACTTCGGCGAGAAGTGCAATGCCATCCATGCCTGGCAACCCGTAATCGGACAGGACGACCGGGAATGGACCGTCGCGATCGAACGCAACGACGGCTTCCTCGGCGGTGCGCGCAGCGCACACGTCGAAACGACGCGAGAGCATCCGGGCAACGCCGACACGCACCTCGTCGGAGTCCTCGACGAACAGGATCTTCGGGTTCAAATCGTGGGGTCCGGCCGCGGGTGGGGTCCGAGCTGGAGGACTTCGTTCATCGTACGTGCGGAAGAACCTCCTTGAGATCAAGCGGAAGGACTGTCCCGTCTAGGGGTCCTGAGCGTCGATGGCGAATCCCATTCGCGGTCGTGCCCGGAAGAAATGTCCCACGCGGCAGGTCGCGTCAGACTTCGTCGAGGAATCGTGGGATCTCGCGTCGCGGAGCGTCGTCTCTCGTTCCTGGGAGACCGCGCGAGCGGTCTCTTCACAGCCTCTCAGAGCCTGTCAGAATTCACAGGCGACGCGCCGCGGAAGCGGCGCCACCAATACTGGAGAGCGTGTAGTCTCGATATCGTCAGACGCCCTCGGAGCGTGCGAAGAAATCACACGCGACGCGCCGCGGAAGCGGCGCTGCTCGGTTCTGAGAGGCCACAGGCTCGATCTCTTCACGGCCTCTCAGTTCTTGTAGCTCTGCAGCGGAGCCGGGATCCGACCACCGCGATCGAAGAGGACGCGCGCACCGAATCGGCCTGGGTCCTGCACGATCGCGGTGCCGAGGAGGCCGCCCCACTCGACCGTGTCGCCGGGTCTCTTGCCTGGCACAGGAATGATGCGCACCGCGGTCGTCTTGCTGTTCACCATGCCGATCGCCATCTCGTCGGCGATGATCCCGGCGATCACGTCGACCGGCGTGTCGCCGGGGACGGCGACCATGTCGAGGCCGACGGAGCACACGCTCGTCATCGCCTCGAGCTTCGCAAGGGAGAGCGCGCCTTCGCGAACGGCGCGAATCATGCCTGAATCCTCGCTGACTGGGATGAAGGCGCCGGAGAGACCGCCCACGGAACTCGACGCCATCGCGCCGCCTTTCTTCACCGCATCCGTGAGCAACGCGAGGGCCGCCGTCGTGCCTGGCGCGCCCGTGCGCTCGACGCCGATCAGCTCGAGGATGTCCGACACCGAGTCGCCGATCGCTGGCGTGGGCGCGAGCGACACGTCGACGATGCCGAACTGCGTGCCCAAGCGGCGCGCTGCCTCGCGACCGACGAGCTCGCCCATGCGCGTGATCTTGAATGCGGTGCGCTTCACCGTCTCGGCGACGGCGAGCAAGTCGGCGTTCGGTCCCAGGCGCGCGAGAGCGGATCGCACGACGCCCGGCCCGGAAACACCGACGTTCACGACGGTTTCTGGTTCGCCGATCCCGATGTGCGCGCCGGCGACGAACGGGTTGTCCTCGACCGCGTTGCAGAAGCACACGAGCTTCGCGCAGCCGAGTCCGCCTCGATCGGCCGTACGTGCCGCTGCGAGCAGCGTGATCTCGGCGAAGCGATTCACCGCGTCCATGTTGATGCCGGCGCGCGTGCTGGCGAGCGACACGGACGAGCACACGTGGTCGGTGACCGCGAGCGCCTCGGGGATCGAATCGAACAACGCGCGATCCGAGTTCGTGAAGCCCTTGTGCACGTACGCCGTGAATCCGCCGATGAAATCGACGCGACAGGCCTTCGCCGCAGCGTCCATGGCCCGCGCGAACGGGACGAGGTCCTTCGAGCCGCTCGCCGCCGCGACCAGCGAGATCGGCGACGTCGCGATGCGCTTGTTCACGATCGGGATGCCGAAATCGGCCGCGATCGAGTTACCGACCTCGACGACGTCGCGCGCATGGTGAACGATCTTCGCGTAGATCTTCTCGCAGCAGCTCTCGATGTCGGGATCGGCGCAATCGAAAAGGCTGATGCCGAGCGTGATCGTGCGGATGTCGAGCGTTTCGAGCTCGACCATGCGCACGGTCTCGAGGATTTCTTGGTCGGTGAAGGGCATGAGGCGCGGCAGTCTACGGATCGCACGTCGATACCGAGCGGACCTTGCATTCGAAGTGCCCAAGAGGATCCTGCTTCGTTCGCATGGACTACTTGGCGGCCAGGACACTCTTCGCAGAGCACGAGCGCGAACTCGACGACCTCGTCGAGCTCGACGCGGCACTCCACGCGATTTCGTCGGCCACGGACCTCGGAGGCCGGGTCGAAGCTCTCGAACGACTCGGCGCCTGGCTTCGCACAGAGGACGGCGAATTGCCCTGGCCCGCCGGCGATTCCGATCCAGCCGGCGGTGACGCGCGCTATCGACGTCTCGGAGTTCTCGTCGTCGTCCTGGAGCGATCCGAGAGCGCACGCCAAGCCGTTTCCGCGGCCGGTCGCGAAGCACTCGTCTCGGGCGACGCGCTCGTCCTCTACGCCGAGGTCGGCTTGGCCGAACACCGCGGAGTCTTCGAGGAAATGCTCGAGCGCGTGCAGCGTCGTCTGCTCCCGACGCCGCGTGACGAACGCGATCTCGGCCGACTGATCGGCCGCCTGATTCCGGACGAAGACTCCGCGGACTGGCTCGAGCGCGCGCCGCAGCCCCTCGTGATCCGTCTGGTCCGGGCACTCGCCATCCCCGACGAATCGCTCGCACGCGTTCGCGAGTCGATGACGGATGCGCTGCGACTCCTCGCCGCGCGCGCCGAGGCGATCGGGTTATCGCGTGCGCTGCGCGAGCGTCGCGCGCGCGCGTCCGTACGCGACACGCCGTGGTACATGCTGCCACGGCGCACCGAGTCGCTCGCGGCGCGGTTCGAGCGCCTCGGCGAACCCGCGACCGACGATGCGGCACGGGCCTGGCGCGACACGATCGCGGCGGCGCGCGCCGAGAATCGCGAAGTGCTCGACGCGCTCGAATCCTCAGGGATCAGCGTCGACATCGTCTTCGCGGTCGAAGCGGCGGAACGGGTGCTCGATCGCATGACACTGCTCGGCGAGCAGCGTCTCCTCCCCCCGGGTGAAGTGCGCATCGCCGCAGGCACGCGCGCCATTTCGATCCTCGCACGTGAGCGAGCACGCTCCGATTCCGTCTCGGCGCTCGCGCGCGACGCGTTGCGCCAACTCGCGCGCCGCGTCGTCGAACGCGCCGGAGTGAGCGGCGAGCACTACATCGCGACGAACGCGGCCGAGTACGCGCGGATGTGGGGCAGCGCGGTGTGGGGCGGCGTGCTCACCGTCTTCACGGCCGCGATGAAGATCGTGATCTCGATCGCGCACCTCCCGGCGCTCCCCGAGGGGCTGCTCGGCGGCCTGAACTACGCCGCGAGCTTCACGCTCCTGCAAGCGACGCACGGCACGCTCGCGACGAAGCAACCGTCGATGACGGCGGCGACCTTGGCTGGAATCCTCGAAGAACCCGAAGGTGCGCACCGTGCGGAGGAAATGGCTACGTTCGTCGCACGGATCGTGCGGTCGCAGCTCGCGGCAGCACTCGGCAACGTGCTCGCTGTCGCGGCCGGAGCGTTCGCGTTCGACCGGTTGTGGCTCGCGATGAACGGCACACACTTCGTCTCCGCGGAGAAGGCCGAGTCGATCCTCGCGTCGATGCACGTGTTCCAGAGCGCGACGATCTGGTACGCGGCGTTGACGGGCGTGCTGCTCTGGCTCGCCAGCGTCACCGCCGGCGCGATCGAGAACTGGACCGCGTACCGCCGCATCCCGCGCGCGATCGCCGAGCACCGACTCGGCGCACGACTCGGTCGAGCGCGAATGGAACGCGCCGCGTCGTGGTTCGCACGCAACGTGTCGGCCTACGCGGGCAGCATCGTGCTGGGCTTCTTCCTCGGCCTCGCGCCCGCGATTGGACGCTTCACGGGTCTGCCGATCGACGTTCGCCACGTGACGCTCTCGACGGGTCAGGTCGCGTTCGCCGCGGCGGCGCTCGGGACGATCCTCGACGCCCGCGTCGTGTTCGCGCTGGGCGGCGTCGCGATCATGTTCGTGCTCAACCTGGGCGTCTCGTTCGCATTGGCCCTGTGGGTCGCGCAACGCGCGCGCGGCGTCGGCGCACGCGAGCGACGCTTGCTCCGCGCCGCGGTGCTACGCCGACTCGCGACCCGGCCGCACGAGTTCGTGTTGCCGCCGCGAGCATCGAGCAGCCCCAAATAGCCTGATTTCAGGCACTGGGGAGCGGTTCGAGGTCCTCGAGGATCCGCTCGAGCGCCAGCGCACGGATCTTCTCCCCCATCGGGAAGGTCTGCTGCCCGGCGTGGACGACATCGAGCGAGTCGAGCTCGAGATGCTCGATCGCCGCGTGCATCGAGCGCGCAGTCCGCGGCTCGTCGGTGAACTTGATCTCGAAGCCCAAACGACGTCGACCGCGGACGACGAGGAGATCCAACGATGCTCCCGAGTGCAGCCCCCACGAGTAACACTCCTCGTCGCGGCTACCCAGTCGGCGGATGACTTGTTGAATCGCGAAGCCCTCCCATGACGCCCCCACCTTGGGGTGTGCGAGTAGCTCCTCGCTCGACCCGATCCCGAGTAGCGTGTGCAGCACACCCGAGTCACCGAGGAAGACACGCGGTGCCTTCACGACACGCTTCCCTGCGTTCTCGAACCACGGGTCGAGGCGCCGCACCATGAACGTCGCTTGCAAGATGTCGAGGTAACGCCGGACCGTGCCCTCGGCCACGCCGAACGCACGCGCCAGCTCGGCACCGTTCCAAGTCTGTCCGTGGTAGTGCGCGAGCATGGTCCAGAACCGCCGCATCGTCACCGCCGGGACGCGGATGCCGAACTGAGCGAGATCGCGCTCGAGGTAGGTCGCGATGAACTCGCGACGCCAGCCGTTGCTCTCTTGATCGCTCGACGCGAGGAACGAGCGCGGGAATCCGCCGCGTAACCACAGCTCACGCGCTCGGACACTCGAGGTCTCGGCGAGATCGAACCCTCCGAGCCGATGCCAAGCGATCCGTCCGGCGAGGGACTCGGATCCTTGCCGGAGGAGGTCGGCCGACGCGCTGCCGAGCACGAGGAACCGCGCCGGGGTACCCGGTCGATCCGCGAGGACGCGGAGCGCTGGGAAGAGGTTCGGCCGATGCTGGATCTCGTCCAGAACGACGAGTCCGCGCAAGGGTTCGAGCGCCATCATCGGAGCTGCGAGGCGAGCCGCGTCGCGTGAGTCTTCGAGGTCGAAACGGGTGAAGCCCCGAGGGCTCTCGGCCGCCAGACGGCTGGCGAGGGCCGACTTACCGGCTTGCCGCGGACCGACGACGCCGACGACCGGGTTCCAGGCCAGGAGTTGGCCGACTCGGGCCACGTGCCCCTCTCGATCGAGCCAGCTCTTGACCATAACCAAGATATTCGGGAGGCAGCCTGCTGATTTTCCAGCTTAATCTGAGAAGGCGTCCCCGAGCCTGTGCCCCCGCAGCTGGGTGGCCCCACCAAGGCCCTCCTTGACGCTTCTCGACCGACCCGTTGGGATCGGTCCATGCGCCTCCTCGCTCTCGCGGCCCTCCTGTTCCTCGCCCAGGCCGCAGCGACGGACTCCAAGGACGCGAAGAAGCCGTCTCCCCCGCTCGGCACGCCCGCGCCCGCCGATTCGCGTGGCTTCCCACTCGAAGGGGTCGATCAGATCTCGTGCACGAGCTGTCATGCGGACATCGTGGCCGAGTGGTCCACGACCTTGCACGGACGCGCGTGGGTCGACGAGGCGTATCGCGAGGAGCTCGTGGACGTGCGCCGTCCGGAGAGCTGTCACAACTGCCACATCCCGGAGCCCTTGCACCTCCAGCTTGGCGCGGACGGTTCGCTCCCGCAGAAGCCGAAGCCGCGCGACGCGACGCTGCACAACGCGCCGGTCCGGGACGTCGACGCGCACTTCGGTGTGTCGTGCGAGACGTGTCACCGCGGGCCCGACGGGACGATCCTCGGTCCGTGGGGCGCGCCCACCGATGCGCACGTGTCGAAACAACACGCGTCGTTCACCCCTCTTTCGAAGAGTGCTTTGTGCATCGCGTGTCACGCGACGACCGTCGGCCCCGTGATCGGGATCGCGAAGGACTTCGTCGAATCGAACCAAGCGGCGAAGGGCCGGAGCTGCGTCGAGTGCCACATGGCACCGGTCGAGCGGCCAGCTGCCGTCGAGGTCGGGAAACCGGCTCTCCCCGCGCGTCTCGGTCGCAGCCACGCACTGCAGACGCCGCGCGATCCGGAGTTCCTCGCGCGTGCGTTCGAGATCACGGTCGAGCGTCGCGGCGAGAAGACGGTGGTCGTGCTCACGAACGCGAGTAGTCACCGCATGCCGGGTCGCGTCGGACGCATATTCCGATTCGAAGCGGAACTTCTCGACGCACAGGGCGCAGTCGTCGCGACGACGAAGCACGCGATCGAGACACGCTTCAGCCTTCCCGCCGAGGGGACGCGCGAGCTCGTGCTCGCCGGAATCGGCACGAGCGTGCGCCTCGTCGGCACGCATGAGGCTCCGGCGCTGCCGGACGACGTGAAGTTCCTCGATGCACGCTTCGACATCCGCTAGTTCGCGGAACTTGCAGCGTTCACCCTCCGGGGAAAACCGCGACGCGCGTCACACGCCCTGCCTGGGTGTCGAAGCTGACCGACGGCGGATTCTGGGCCGACCCATCGTCGTCGAGTTCGTAGATCAGTGACGGGCTCGATTGCTGCGGCTCGACGCGCGCTGGCAATCCGTAGCGCGCGACGACGTCCTCGACCGACCAGAGGAGGTGCTCGGAGGTCAGCACGTCGTCGAGAGCCGCGTACTCGCTGTCGCGCACGCGCTCGAACGCTACGCGGATGTCGCGGATCGAAGCGCGTCCCGGCACCGAGGGCGAGCGTGCGCCACTCGTATTCGGTGGACGCTGCGCGAGATCGCGCACGAGTTGCTCGAGTCGCGCGATCGCCGCGAGCGTTTCCGGTGACTCGACGGCCGTCGTGCGAGCCGCGGGTGAGGACGGTGCGTCCAACTTCGCGACTTCTCCGCCGCGTGGATCGCTAACGAGGGCCTCGACCGCGAGCGAGAGCTCGGCGACGGCGTCGGAGACCTTGCGAACCTCGGCGCGCAACGCGACCAGCTCCGTCGAGTCGGATCGACCGTCTGCGACCAGCGCGAGCACGACGAGGAAAACTCCGATCGCGACCAGGATCTTGCCGCTCGGCCTCGCGAGGAAACCACGACGGTCGGATGCTTCGATAACCATGTGCGCTACCTCCGGGAAGAGCGTGCCACGGATCATCGTCCCGAGAACACCGCGACGGTACGAAACGATGCGCGTCGCGCGGGATATCCTGCGGCCGTCATGCGCTCACGCTGGATCCTCGTCGCCCTCGCTCTGCTGATCGCGCTCGCGCCGGCGGCGAGCGCGATCGACGTCGATCCACTGGCGAAGCTCCAACAGAAGCTACACCGGATCCGGCGGGGCGAGCTGCGGTTCGACTCGAAGGTCGCCGAGGACCTCGCCGAGCTCGTCTCGGACGCACGGCTCATCTGGGCCGTCGAACCCGCGCGCGCTCGAGACGCGGCGTACTCACTCCTCGACGTCGCGGGTGCGTTCGCGGAGGCGGATGCGAAGTTCGGCGAGGAACAGGCCGCGGCCGCAGCCCTGCGCGATTCCGCGCTCGAGGCCTTGCGCGCGCACGTCGACACCGAGTTCGCTGGTTGGCTGGCGCACGACGTCTTGCCGGCGACCGCGCAACCGTTCGAGCGCCGGCTCGCGGCCGTCCGTCTGCTCAAGAATCAGACGCAACCGACCGTGAAGCTGGCACTGCTCGCCGCGACGCAGGAGAAGGAACCGCGGTTGCGACGCGAGGTCCTCGTGAACCTCTCCGGCTGGGACGATCCGGCCGTGCACGGCGTGTTCTTGAAGGAACTGCAACGCGAATTGGCTGGCGACCGCGGCGCGGAAGGCGGCATCGCCGAGAAACACTTCGCGCAGGTCACATCGGACCCCGAGAAGCGCTTCACCAAGGAGCTCGAGCCGATCGTGAAGGGCGGGCTGACCTCGACCGACTGGCGCGTCGCTGTCCGCGCGGTCGGGTTGTCACGACCGTTCGAGAGCGCCGCGATCCTCCCCCACCTCATCGAAGCGATGTCCCTGTGGAAAGCGCGCGGAGCGAAGTTCGGACACGCTTTGCGCCTGCAGATGGAGATCGAGCGCGAGCTGCGTCTGCGCTCGGGTCGCTCGTTCGGGCTCGACGTCGACCTGTGGCGCAAGTGGTACGGCGCGACGCGGCGCGGTGAACTGCCGCGCACCGGCGGCTTCGGGGCAAACGTGCCGTCCGAGCGCACGAAGGCCAGCTTTTTCGGGCTGCGGCCGATGAGCGACCGGATCGTGTTCGTGCTCGACCGCTCGAAGAGCATGGAGATCGGCTTCGGTCCCGCGGGGAGCCAAGGCGCGATCGGCGATCGGTGGGACGAGGCGGTCGAGCAATTGTTCGGATTCCTCGAGGCGATCGGCGAGGAGAGTCGGTTCGACCTCGTGCTCTTCCACGACTACGGCGAGGCCTGGCGGATGGGCGAGCTCGTGCCGGCGGATGCGAAGAACCTCGCGAAGGCGCGCGAGTGGATCGATGTCCAGATCCCGAATGGTGGGACGGCGCTGCGGATGGGCATCGAGACGGCGCTCGCGATGGACCGGCAGGGGAAGATCGACGTCGCGAAGCTCGAGGCCGACTGCGTCGTGGTCCTGTGCGACGGCGACACGAACGAGGGGTCGGGCTGGGTTGCGCGGTTCCTCGAGGAGACGAACGCACGGGCACGCATCCTCTTCTACGGCGTGCAGATCGGTGGTGACGGCGACGGGACGCTCGAGGCGCTCGCGAACGGGAGCGGGGGCGAGTTCGCGCACATCAAGTAGACCGCTGGTCGCCGAGCGAGCGGGAACGCTCGATTTCGCACAGCGCTGGCCGCGCGACGATCTCGGATTCGGCGACGGGCACGTGATCGCGCCCGCGCGAGCCGCCCTGGGGGGGCGATACCGACGGATCGATTGCGGCTCGGATCCGCTCGCGGATCGAGTTCGGCCCGAGCGCGAAAGGATCAGTTTTTGCGAGATTGCGCGACGGACGGCGGACTGGACCACGCCAATCCTCGTAGTGGAGACCGCGTTGCCTGGGTGGAAGTTCGTGGGTCGAGAGGCCGACTCGGCCTGGCGAGCTCCGACGGATCCTCGTCGTGACGACCAGAACGCGCCCAGCCCGGGCGCCGATCGTCTCGCCGGCGATTCCCCCGGCCGCCGCATCGCCGCATCATCCCGCCATCGTCGGCCAGACTTCGGCCGGAACCGACGGTCCACGAGCTGCGCTGTGCCGGCCGGCACCGGAGGGCCGCATGTTCCGAGTTACACTTGAGCCTGTGAGTGACGGCTCTGCTTTCTCGAGCCTGCTCGAGCGCGCCAGGCAGAAGGATGCCGTTGCACTCGAGACGCTGGCGGAGCGGTTCTACCCCGTCGTCCAAGCGCTGGTGCACCAACGCTTGGCCGCGGACATGCGCCAGAGTCGGCCGTGGCTCGCCTCTCGGTTCAGCACGGGCGACGTCGTGCATTCGGTCTTCGAGGGCGTGCTGTTCGACCTCGGAGCCTTCGCGGGCCAGACCGAAGAGGCGTTCATCGGTTACCTCGCCACCGTGGTGCGCAATCGCATCCTCGACGCGTTGCGCTACCACGAGGCCGCGCAGCGCGACGGGCGACGGATTCACTCCATCACACAGGAGTTCGATGCCGAGGGCGGCGAGTTGGACCCGGCGGAGGCCGCAATGTCAGCGGAAGAACTCGTGAAGCTGCTCGCGGCGATCGCCGACTTCGAGCCGCGTGTGCAGCACCTCTTGCGTGCACGAATCGAGGGGCTCGCGTCCTTCCGCGAGCTTGCCGATCAGTTGGGTTACGGATCGGAGTCCGCGGCTCGACGCGCCTTCTTCGACGCACAAGCGAAGCTCGCCATGCGGCTCGGAGGAGCAGGTTGAACGACGGGGTCGCAAAACTGCCGGCCGAAAAGCTGCGCCAAGACGAACTCGAAGCGATGCTGTCGCGTGCGCTGGAGTTGCGCGACGAGGGCCGAGCCGACTGGCTGCACGCAGCCTGCAGCCAGCATCCTGAAGCGGAGGCCGACGTACTCGCCGCAATCGAGCTCGCGGACTCTCTTCCCGGTCTGATCGGGGTGGCGAGCTCGGTCGATTCGCTGCTCGGGCGCCGTCTCGGCGGACGTTTCCGACTGCTCGAACGCATCGGAGTCGGCGCGATGGGCGTCGTCTATCTCGCCGACGATCTCGAGCTCCGACGCAAAGTGGCGTGCAAGGT
>JAYTBY010000869.1:0-2432 GCA_043736755.1 Planctomycetota bacterium
CGCGCCAGTCTCGTGGAGACGGTCTCCGGGCCTTCGAGGCCCGGCGTCGTTCCCTCGCGCGGTTCCGTTGCCCGACGCTCGCCTTCCCTCCACGGGGTCCCTTGGGCCGGTTCCCCCGCTTCATCGGTACTACTCGAGCGCTCCGACTTCCCGTCGCCCTTCGCGCTACGCTTCTTTTCGTCGCGCATCACTTATCGTCCTGCGTCTCTTTCGCTCCCCTCGACGTCGACGCGCCGTTCGAGGGGCCTGGAGCGCTGTATCGCGGCCGCTCCTTGTGCCGGTTGTCTGTTCGGCGACGGCGCGCTTCGCTGCCTTGTGCGTCACACGCCGGCTGATCGGGTGCGCGTGCGCGTTACGGCCATCGTGAACGCCAAAATCGGGACGGCGTGAACGCTCGGATCGGAGATCGTGATCGGAGCGAAGCGACGCTGTTCGACGTTCTTAGTCTTTGATGGCCTTCTCCTTCCGCCGCGACGGGCCCTTGAGCTCGATGCGGTAGGCGTTGTGCACGACCCGGTCGCAGATGGAGTCCGCGACGGTCGGGTCGTTGATGTAGTCGTGCCAGGCCTTCGTGGGAAGCTGGGTCGTGATGATCGTCGATCGGTTGCCGTACCGGTCCTCGAGCACGTCGAGCAGGGCCTGGCGGTCCTGCTCCTTCATCGGGGCCAGGCCGAAATCGTCGACGATGAGCATGTCGACACGCGCGAGCCGGAGCAGGAGCTTCGGGTAGGTGCCGTCGATGCGCGCCAGCGCCATCTCCTCGTAGAGCCGCGACGCGCGTCTGTAGACGGCGCTCCTGTTCTTGCGGATCGCGCACTGAGCGAGCGCGCACGCGAGATAGGTCTTCCCCGTACCGGTTGCGCCCGTAACGATCACGTTCAATTTCTCTTCGATGAACGCGCACGTCGCGAGTCGCATGAGCGCGCCTTTCTCGATGCCGCGCGCCGCACCCGTGTCGACGTCCTCGACGCACGCTTGCGTGAGCCTCAGCTTCGCCTCCTTCATGCGGCGCTTTGTTCGTCGGTTTTGGCGAAGAAGCCATTCAGCATCGACGAGCAAGCCGAAGCGGTCGTCGAAGTCCATGCCTCTGATGTCGGAGTTCTTCTGTTGGTCGACGTAGGCGTCGGCCATGCCGTAGAGCCAGATGTTCTTGAGTTTTTCGATTGTCGGTTCGGTCAGCATGATCTCTCCTCAGTTGTAGTACTCGGGGCCGCGGATGTTCTCGTGGTCGACGGGCGGCCTGTTCTCGTCGACGACGTCGGGCATGGGTGCCTCATCGAGGCGGTGCTTGAGGATCGCGGCGACGTGGCGGTAGTTGCGCGCACCACCGATGTGCGCGCGGCGACACGCGTTGTCGACCCGCTCGTTGCCGTAGGTCTTAGCGAGCCGGATGATCCCGAGGCTCGGCCGGTAACCCTGCTCGGGGTGCTTCCGCTCGGCGATGAGCGCCTCGATGAGGATCTTCACGTTCGGTCCGATCTTTCCTGCCCAGTCGATCACGCGCGACGGCGGCCACTCCAAGTGCTCCTGGTGCGCCTTCGGCATGTGCGCCGTCGTCGTCACGTACTTGCCTGTGAGATAGCTGCGAGCGTGCGAGGCGACGCGCTGGTTCTTGAAGATCAACTCCACCGTCATCGCCGTCGCGCGCAGGTCGAGGTGCTCGTGCACGAGCGTGTACGGCGCCGAGTAGAAGTTGTCGTCGAAGGTCACGTGATAGTCGATGTTGAGCTTCACCTCGTCCCACACCGAGTAGACGAAGCGCTCAGCGGGCAGCGGCTTGAGCACCGGCTTGTCGAGGATCAAGAACAGCTCGCGGCGGCTCTTCTTGTAGGTGCGCATCGGTCGATCGTTCAGCACCTCGACGAGCTCACGGATCCGCTCGTTCAGCGCGTCGAGGGAGAAGAAGACCTCGTTGCGCATGCGCGCGAGGATCCAGCGCTGGGCGACTTGCACGGCCACCTCGACCTTGGCCTTGTCGCGCGGTCTTTTCGGCCGCGCGGGCAGGACCGCGGTGCCGTAGTGCTCGGCGAGCTCCTCGTAGGTGCGCTGGATCTCGGGGTCGTACCAACACGACTTCGTCACGCCGCTCTTCAGCTGGTCGGGCGTGATGAGCGCCGGCGAGCCGGTGAAGTACTCGAGCATGCGCACGTGGCTCTGGATGAAGTCGACGCCCTGCTGGGTGAGCGTGGCCTCAGCGAACGTGAAGCTCGACGCGCCGAGGACGCCGACGAAGAGCTCGACGGCGATACGCTCGCCCGTCTTCCTGTCGACGATGAACGCTTTCTTGCCCGAGTAGTCGACGAACGCGCGCTCGCCGCCCACATGGGTCTGCCGCATCGTGAGCTTCCGGCGGCCCAGCCAGTCGCGGTACCGCTCGCAGAACGCCGTGTAGCGCAGCCCGTTCGGGTGCGACTCGAGATACTCGATGTGCA
>JAYTBY010000870.1:0-2427 GCA_043736755.1 Planctomycetota bacterium
GGCGCGGGTGACCCCTACCCCGCCGGATCCGTGCCGACGATCGGGTTGCCGCTGCTCATGGAGTTCCGCTGCTATCCCGACGCGAATGCGTCAGGTCTCAACGCGTTCGATGTTTCGCTCGCGACCTCGAGCTCGGCACGGCCCAACCTGCGCGCGTTCTCGACGGGCGGCATCGGCGCGGGCGGCACGATCGTGACCCGCGATCCGGATCTCCAGACGGTTGCGACGGGCGGATTCAACCCGAACTCGATTCCGTCCCCGGGCGCCGCGACCCTGCCGGTGGACAACGTGTTCTCGATCGGCGCGCTGGATCTCGTGGTGCGGGTCAGTCGCTCGCACTCGATCTGGATCGACTCCGGCAGCGCGGCACCGGCGTGGGTGGTCGCGACCGAGTCCTCGGCCTCGACCGCGGCGGGCACGAGTGTCGATCTCGCTTTCCGTGGCGCTGCTAGCGTGACCAACGCGAATCTGCGCAACGATGCGACGGCTCTCGACCCCTACGGCGATGCGATTCTCGGCGTGCAGCCGACGTTCCACCAAGGCGACGCGACGTGGTCGGATTCGGCGTCGTCGCGCAACGGTGCGCGTCTCTTGCAGACGCGGATCACCTTCGTCTCGAACGCGGTGACGGGAGCAACGGCGGATCTGTCGGCGCTCGGAGTGGCCTGGGTCGAGTAGCGCGCGCACCTCGGAGCCCGTGAAGAACTCACGGGCTCTCGCGGTCACGCGCGGGGTCAACGCGGCGCCAACCAGGCTTCCCACGGGTTCCCGCCATCTTCGCGCGTGAACTCCGTCGATGTGGGCACGAGCAGCGGCAACAGTTCCGCGCGAACTGTGGCCGCCACGTTCGTTCCGCGGTTCCAGAGGTGGACGCGATTCGCAGCATCCGGCGCGGAGACGCGCACCTCGAAGGGTTCGCCCGAGCTGGGCGCCAGCGTGATCGTCGCGTAGGGCGGGTCGAGGCCGAGCGCCGCGGCCGAACGTGGATCGACCAGCGCGTCGTAGCGCAGGCGGACCCACATCGACACGTATCCACCGACGCGCCAGAGCAGCGCGGCGCGCGGCACACCGTTCTCGACGAGGTCCCACTTGCGCTCGACGCCCGCGGAACTCGGCGCGCTGCTCGTGAGCTCGATCGAGCCCTCGGCGCGGTCGACGAAGATGCGCTGGAACCCGGCGAAACCTGGCGGAAATGAACCGGCCAGGATCCGCGTGTCGATCAGAGGCGCGGGTCTGCCGCTCGTCGAGAGCGACGCGCGCGGATCGTGATCGACGGAGAGGACGCGCTCGACGCCTTCGAGCATGGCGAAGGCGGATCCCCCGCGCGTGGGAGCGAACAGGACGGCCGCGATGAGGTCTCGTGCGGGGTCGGCCAGAACCTTGGAACCATGGAGCGTGAGGCGCAGTCCGCCCGCATCGGCGAGCCCGGCGCGCTCCACGCCGCCTGGACCAACGCTCACCAGCGAGCCGCGGGTTTCGAGCAAATCGTCGAGGAACGGCTCGACTTCGCTCGAGTCGCACACCGCGCCGAACGCCTCGCGACAGCGCCACTGGCCCTTCGCCCGAACAAAGAGAAGGCGCGTACCGTCGGACTCGATGCCGAAAGCGGCGATGGTGCGGTTCTCGAGTCGCTGAGTGGGGATCAAGCGCTCGACGGCGTCGCCGACCGCGACACGACGCGCTGCGAGGACGCGCTCGCCAGCGATTGCGCCCGCGAGCAGGATGCCCGTCGCCAGCATCCAAGTCCTGGTCTTCAAGCGCCGTGACTCCACGCGGCTCTGCGCGTCCGGTGCAGTCGCCAAGAGAGGCTGAGTGCGAGCACGAAGAGGGGACCCGCGAGGGACGCCGCGATTCGCGCGACCATCCGCTCGCGGGGATCGAGTGCGCGATAGCCACCGATGGATGGACGGCGGGCGAGGAGGCTCGGGTACTCCGGTTCGAGCGCGAGGGCCGCGCACGATTGGAGCAGCCAGCGTGCGTGGTCGGATCCCGGTGCACCGAGGCGCGCATCGGTGAACGGCTCGGACGCGCCGAGCACGAGGAGTTGGCCTGCGGTGCCCTCCGTCGCGCTCGCGCGGGCTGCGGAATCACTCGAGAAAAGGCCCGTGACGACGGCTCCGAGGATCAGCGGGTCGCTGGTTGTCGTGCGTGCGGTGAACGCTGAGTCCAAAAGATCCCCGCCGGACCAGGGCAGGGTCCACGCGTGATCCGAGGTCTCGAGAATCGCGCGCGCGTCCAGTCCCGCGCTCCGCAAACGCTCGGCATCGAGCTCGATGCGCGCCGGGCTAGGCAGGATCAAGTCGCCGACGCCGGTCGTGAACGCACTCGTCGGCCGCAGCGTCGGTGTCGAGCGCACGACGAGCGGGTTCGCGAGGTCCATCGTCACGCTCTCGACGCGGCCGTCGCGCTCGCGCGTCCCGAGGGTCG
>JAYTBY010000871.1:0-2417 GCA_043736755.1 Planctomycetota bacterium
GACCAGCCATACGGAATCCACACGGCCGGCGGCGAGCGCTGCGCCGCGACCGGGTTCGTGTCCGACGGTTGCGTGTTCGCCGCGCGGTACTCGCTCGTCCACTTGAGCGAAGCCGGCGCGCCGTAGAACTTGCCTTCCTCGACGTGCGCGATCGACGACGTCGGAACCCAGTCGCCTTGGTTGTCGGTGACGAACAAGTCCCCCGTCGCGTTCATCGCGATGCCGCACGGCGAGCGAAATCCGCTGGCGAACGGCGCGAGCGTTCCGTCCGGCGCGATCTTCAGGACCCAACCGCGCCACGGCTCGTACGACTGGCCATGCCACCAGTGCGGCGAACCGAACCCTAGGTTCAACGAGACATAGAAGTTGCCGGCTGCGTCGCGCGGCAAGCCGAACGCGAACTCGTGGTAGTTCGTCGAGAGCCCCCACGCGTCACAGACGTTCTCGATGCGGTCGCAGCGGTCGTCGCCGTCGGTGTCGATGAGTCGCGAGAGCTCGCCGCGTTGGAGGACGACGATCTTGCCGTCGACCACCGAAAGTCCGAGACCTTCCCACAGTCCTTCGGCGAAGAGCGTGAACTTCGCGGCCGCGGGATCGTCCGCGAGCGGGTCCTCGACGAGCCACACTTGACCGCGGCGGGTGCTGACGGCGAGTCGACCGTCGGGCAAGAAGTCCATGCCGCCGACTTCGGCGACGCACCCGGGCGGCGCGACGAGGTGATCGACGCGATAGTAGGTGGATTCGTCTGCAACCGAGCTGCCGACGAGCACCATGGCGAGGAGGCACATCACAGCTTGAACTCCCGGCGTACAAACGCGTCGAGCAACTTCGAGTCGTCCCGGAGCTGACTGTCGGTATCGGTCAGCACGTAGGCCTCGATGCTCACGTCGGCGTCCGGGCGCAGAACAACGGCAGCCAGGCCGTCGCGATCGAGATCGATCCCACCGCGCGCGATCATCACGAGGAGCGTGCGCTTCTGGTCGGACTCGAGGCGCCACGACACGCGTGCTTTTCCGGCCGTGAGGAAGGGCATCGGACCGCGGAAGTCCCCGAGGGGCACGCACAGTCCATCGGAATTCGTCCGGACAATTCGACGGACGCAGAAGCCGCTGCCCATCGTGCTTCGGTACGCAGAAGCTGTCTCTCGGACAAGAGCTCGACCGCTGTCACCGCTGCCCGCTGTGCTGACGGCGTACTCGATCCAAGCCACGCCATCTACTGCGCCGGTCGCGATCAGCCGAGCAGAGGACCACGATCCCTCCATCACTCCGTTTTTCGTCCAGTGCTTCAGACCCGTGCTCAGAGGGTGATTGACTGCGTCGGCGATCCATACGGGCTTGCCGAGCATCTCGAGCCCCGTCCCCCCGCGCTCGCACCAGTCGCTACGATTCAGGAACCGTCCCGCTCGCACGCCGACGAGCTGCACGTCATCCGCGCGGTACTCGAACGTCAACCCTTCCGGTGTCCCGATCGCGATCCCGCGCGGCCATTCCTGCGCACCCTCGACGATCGCGGGCAACTTGCCGCGCACGATCACCGGCCGGTCCTTCACGACGATCTCGCTCTCGCTCCGATCGACGACGATCTGGTCCGGACCGAACGCGATCACGTACCGCGCAAGCTCGACGCGCTGCGCTTCGTTCAAGGCCTTGTCGAACGCCGGCATCGGCGTCCCCGGGATCCCGTGCGTGATGGAACGCAGGATCGCGTCCTGCGTGTTCCCGTAGCTGAATCCGCCGCCCTGGAAGCTCCGCGCCTTGCGATCGAGCTGCGTCACGCCCTCGCCGTCACCCTTCTCGCCGTGACACTGCGCGCAGTTGGCCACGAAGAGCGCATGGATCGGGCTCGACGCTTCTGGGTGCGCAGAGACCGCGGGTTCCGCGACGACCACCGCGGCGAGCGGCACGACCTCCTTCGCGAGCACGGGCTCTGGTTCCACCCGCGGCGGCGGACTCGCGCTTGGAGCGGGAACGGAACAGGCAGCGACGAGGAGGACGGGGGCAGCCAGCGCGCGGTTCTGCACGCGCGGAGGCTACCCGACCCGCGTGGGTCTCGCACCGACTCGTGACCCCGACTTCGGGCTCGTGCCGCGTCCGTCGCCTCTACAACGTCCAGGCCACCGCCAGCCCGCTCGTCGCATTGAAGTTCGACGGCGTGCAGAACGAGCCGTTGTCGCGGTAGATGACCTGGTAGTAGCGCGTGCCCGGCGTCGCGACGCCGCCGACCGTGCTGAGCGGCGTGCCACCCACCGACGGCACTTGCGACGCGCCGCTCGCGTTCGTGCGCGTGCCGAGTCGCACGACGCTGCCGGTGACGCACCGCAATCCATCGCCGTAGACCGACTGGACGTGCGTGAAGTTCGAACCCTGGAAGTAGAGCGCGTTCGAGTTCGTCATCCCCGCGCCATTCAGCGTCAG
>JAYTBY010000872.1:0-5263 GCA_043736755.1 Planctomycetota bacterium
GGCGACGGAGCGACGCCGGAAGCGGCCTCCTTGGCCGCTGAGGACGGCGCGACGAGGCCGACGAGGCAACGCGACGGCACGTTCCTCGGAGCGGCCGACCTGTTCAACAGGCTGCTAGAGGCCCAAGCCCCGTCGGCGGAGTTCCCCCCGCGAGGATTCTGCAGGTCGCTGCCGGTTTGCACTGGGCGTGCTAACTTTGGGCTAGCCCCCCGCTGAGGTCGGAGTTCCGTTCGTCGTGAACTCCGAGCCTGCGGGAGGGGATGATCCCACAACTGCCGGCGGTCACGTCGGCCACCCCTCGACCGCTTCGAGTTCCAATCACCATGTCCAATCACCTTCTCCTCGCGGGCGCCATCGCGGCCCTCGCCACGGGCGCCTTCGCCCAGATCACGCCCGAGATCGAGCCCAACGAGACCAAGGGTCAAGCCACCACGAACGGCATCATCACGATGGTCCCGGGTGACAGCCTGACTGGCACCACGACCGGCACCTCGACGATCACGCCGGGCGGCGCGAGCGCCGACACGTGGCACGTCAAGACGGGCGCTCTCGCTTCCGGCATCTACCGCCACACGTTGGCGATCACGACGACGGGCCCGGCCGGAAACATTGGATCGATTCGCGGCCTGAGCCAAACGGCCGGCGCGGTCAACCCGGCAACAGATTTGGCGTTCCAGACGTCGTCGACGGCGACGACGCCCGCGCGCTCGAACGCGTGGTACGGCTTCGGCCGCGGTGAGGAGATTTACTATCGCGTCACGGGCACGGCCACGACGACCGGTACGTACTCGGCCACGCTCTCGACGGTCCCGGTGACGCCGCAAGTCGTTCCGGGCACTTTCGCGCCGGGCGTGATCGTCCTCTCGACCGAGGGCCTGACCGCGATCGACACGGACATCCACCTGTTCGACAGCACGCTGACGATCATCAATGACGCCAGCAACGACGACAACTCGATCGCCGAGGGCGGCTCGGGCGCCGGGTTGCAGTCGCGCATGACGCGCACGCTCGCGGCGGGCACGTACTACCTCGCGATCGGCAACTGGAACCTTGGGACGAACGACGACTCCCCGCAGACGGACGGTTTCCTGATAGGGAACGCCCTCGACTTCCCGAACGTCATCGTGGGATCCTCGACCACGACCACGTCGTTGGACCTCGACCTCTCGATCACGGACACCGCCGGACCGGTCGCCGTGACGGTCCTTTCGCCCGCGGCCCAGGCCTACTCGATCGTGTTCGTCCGGTTCACGGTCGGCAGCTCGATCCCCGCGCCCGTCGCGTACTGCTTCGGTGACGGCAGCAGCACGGCCTGCCCGTGCGGCAATGCGGGCATCGCCGGCAACGGCTGCGCCAGCTCGGTGAACCCGAACGGTGGCAACCTGGCCTCCTCGGGCACGTCCAGCATCGGCGCCGACAACCTGATTCTCCTCGGAACGGGCATGGCGAGCAGCTCGGTCCTCTACTTCCAGGGCACGACCCAGATCGCGGCACTCTTCGGTGACGGCCTCCGCTGCGCGGGCGGCACGGTCATCCGCCTCGGCACGAAGACGAACATCGCTGGCGCGAGCCAGTACCCCGAGCTCGGCGACCTCTCGGTCTCCGTGCGCGGTGCCTGCGTCGTGGGTGACATCCGCAACTACCAGGCTTGGTACCGCAACGCGGCGGCCTTCTGCACGCCCTCGACGTTCAACCTGACCAACGGTCTGAACGTCACCTGGGGCGCGTGATCGCAGAGAGTTCGTCCATGTGAGTGGACGAACTCGTCGTCTCGAATGCGCGAGGCTGGCCGATCGTGGCCAGCCTCGCGCGCATTTGCGGGCCGGACTTTGGACCCTCAGTCCACCGGATGCAGGTCGAAGTCGAGCAGCTCGAGCCATGCGAACCACGGCCAACGCGACTGGATCGAGTTCGATTTCGAGGCGGATTCCAGGCGCGTCCACCCCTGCGCGGGGAGCTCGCTAGCATGATCGTGAGCCCACTCAGGGCCCGAGCCTCAGCGCCTGCGGAGCATCTTTGAGTCGCGAGGAATCGCCATCAGCGTCGGCCCAGGCGTCCCCTTCCAACGCACGGAGTCACACAACATGAATTCAGGCCTTCTCAGCGCCGGCACCCTAATCGTCCTCGTCACGAGCGCCTTCGCCCAAGTCAGTCCCGAGATCGAGCCCAACGAGACCAAGGCACAAGCCACGACGAACGGCATCGTCACGATGGTGCCGGGCGACAGCCTCACCGGAACGACGACCGGTGTCTCGACGACGGTGCCTGGCGGTGCGAGCGCCGACACGTGGCACCTCAAGACGGCCATTCTCGCGCCGGGTATCTACCGCCACAACCTGTCGATCACGACGTCGGGAACGGTCGGTCACACGGGGACGATCCGCGGCCTGACCCAAACGACCGGCGCGATCAACGCGGGAACAGATGCTGTGTTTCAGACATCGTCGCCGACGGGTCTGCCGATCGCGCGTTCGAACGTGTGGTACGGATTCGGTCGCGGTGAAGAGGTCTACTACCGCGTCGCGGGCGGAGCCACGACGCTCGGTCCGTACTCGACCACGCTGTGGACGACGACGGTAGCCCCGCAAGTCGTGCCCGGCACGTTCGCGCCGGGTGCGGTCACGCTGCGCACGGAAGGCCAGACCACGGTCGACACGGACATCCACCTGTTCGACAGCACGTTGACGGTCATCGACGATGCCAGCAACGATGACGAGTCCGTCGCCGAGGGCGGCGCGGGCGGGACGCTCCAATCCCGACTGACGCGCACGCTCGCGGCGGGCACGTACTACCTCGCGATCGGTCGGTTCAACGTGGGGACGAACGACAACTCCCCCGCGACGGACAGTTTCCTGACGGGCAACGTCCTCGACTTCGCCAACGGCATCGCGGCTTCGTCGAGCACGGCCACGTTGGCGGACTTCGATCTGCAGATCACGGACACGGCGGGCTCGGTCGGTGTGACGGTCACTTCGCCGGCGAACGAGTCGTACGCGATCGTGTTCGTCGAGTTCACGGTCGGCAGCGCGATCCCCGCGCCGGTTCCTTACTGCTTCGGTGACGGCTCGAGCACGGCCTGCCCGTGCGCGAACTCGGGACTGGCCGGCAACGGCTGCGCGAGCCCGGTCAACCCCAACGGCGCGAACTTGTCCTCCTCAGGCGCGTCCAGCATCGGCGCCGACACGCTCGTCCTCCTCGGTACGGGCATGCCGAGCAGTTCGGCACGCTACTTCCAGGGCACGACTCAGACCGCTGTGGTCTTCGGTGACGGACTTCGTTGCGTGGACGGAACGGTCATCTCTCTCGGCACGAAGTGGAACGTCGCAGGCGCGAGTCAGTATCCCGACATCAGTGACTCGACGGTATCCGTGCGCGGCGCTTGTGTCGCGGGCAACATCCGCAACTACCAGTGCTGGTATCGCACCGCGGCGGACTTTTGCACGCCCTCGACGTTCAATCTGACGAACGGTTTGAGCGTCACTTGGGGGCTGTGACCGGACAGCGCATGAAGAAGTCGAGCCAACGGGCTCTCGAGACCTAGTGGGGTGATCCCGAAGTTCGCTTCAATAGTCGCCCTGATTGCGTCATCCCTGCAAGAAGGTGCGACGACGCGGGTTAGTTGTGACCCTAGGGACGAGCGCCGACGCCTCAGGGATGCCGCAAGCGGGATGAATATTGAAACGAACTTCGGGATCACCCCACTAGTGTCCCGTCCGCGAAGTTCGTGTGTGAAGTCGGGCCAAGTGGATCTCCCTGGCTAGGCGCCGCGGCGACGCGCATTCGTGGATGCTCGGAGGAGCGGCAACGCTGCCAGGGAGATCCAGGTGGCTCGAATTCACACACGAACTTCGCCGACGGGGCACTTGTTGCGTCACTGCGCGAAGCGAAAGCCCGTGGATTCTCCACAGCCCCTGAGTGGATCCATCGACCTTGGCCTACGGATTTTTTGTCGTTTCGAATCGCGCGAGGCTGGCCAATCTTGGGCCAGCCTCGCGCGCATTTGCGGGCCGGACTCTGGACCCTCAGTCCGCCGGATGCAGGTCGAAGTCGAGCAGCTCGAGCCACGCGCTGTTGGACGGCTCACCCACGGCATCGACGCGCAGCGCGAGCTTGCGGCCGTGCGACACGTCGATCGACAGCGGTTGCGGTGACGCGCCGATTGCGTGCACCTCGCGCAGGACTTCGACGCCGTCCAAGGTGACCACGAGCGACAACGAGTCCGGCCCGCGCGGTTCGTTCGTCGTGCGCACGGCACGAACTCGCGCCGACACGCGCGACGCCGCGGGATCGAGCTCGATCTCGAAGCGAACTCCATGCGCGTCCGCAGCGCACAAGCCGAGACGCGGTAGCGGCCCGGACAGAAGAGCGGGATCCCAGCGCGTCGCGATCGCGGACGACTCGGTCACGACGCGCGCTCGGCGCCCGAGGAGCCGGCTCCAAGGCGCGTTCTCGGGGTCCGATCGAAAGGCGCCGGCACGCGCGAGTCCGCGGATGCGCTCCTCGTCGAGGACACCGAAACGTCCCTCGATGCCCTGACGAAGCGCCTCGAAGGCGAGTTTGTTCCCACCGTCGTTGAAGTGCCCGCGGAGCACGGGATCGTTGCGCCCGACAAGCTCGTCGAGGCAGCGCCACTCGGGATCGCAAATCGCGCGCAGGTAGTCGAGGACATCGACACGGTGCACGGCACGGCGCTCGAAGAACTCGTCCAGCACCGCTCGCGATGCGCGTTCGACGGGCGAGCCCACGATCGACTCGTCGAAGCCGAACAGCAGGAAAAAGTACTCGATTTCCCGCGCTTCCAGCTCTGCGCGCAGCGCCTCGAGGATGAGGCGGTTGACCTCCGCGAGTCGTTCGAAGTCGGCGGCGGGTGGCCCCAGCAATCGTCGCGTGACCAAGCGCGCGACGTAACTCGAGATCGCCGGCGGATGCTGCGCCAAGTAGCGATCCACGTCGACGTCGATCGACGGAGGTTCGACGAGGCGACCGTCGCGCACGCCGAACACGGGCTTGGGCCATCCACGGAAATCGACGATGGAGCGCGCGAGATCGTCCTCGACGAGCACGCCGATGACGACGATCGGATCGCGCTCGACGAATCGATCGATCGAACCGCGCACGGTCAGGTAGATCTGGTCGAGGCCGTACCCGGAGACGCCGTAGTTGACGAGCGCGAAGCGATCGCTCAGGTCCGAGCGATCCATGAGTCCCTCGAAGCAGTGCTCGGGCGCGGTCATGCACTGCGCGTTCGAGTCACCGTAGAGAA
>JAYTBY010000873.1:0-5261 GCA_043736755.1 Planctomycetota bacterium
CCGCAAGCGAACAGGCCTGTGCCAGCACACTCGATCGCGCCCATCAAGACCCGTGCTCGAAGGAAGGCGACTCCGACTCGAGCGGAGGACCAGCGCGTGACGAGGCGGTCTGTTTTCGCTCGGGTCGTGTTCGCCGCGCCTCCGGTGCGAGTCTCGCGAGCGGCGCGGGCGAGAGCGCACCGCAGGGCCTCGACGCACCGCGGGTGAGGTCGGCCAGCTGAGCGGACCTGTCCACCACGCTCAGCCGGCGCTCGCGTTGCGCTCGAGCCAAGGCGTCGACACTGCGACGCGGACTGCAAGATCTGGAGTTCCGTTTTCTGCGTGGGTCGATCCGGTGTCCGCGAGCGACTCCGGCAGCCCAGCGAGCCGATTCCTGCGTATGCTCGACGAAGACCTCCGCCGGCCCTCGCTCCTCTCCATCTCGGTGATCCGATGAAGCTGTACTTGTTCTCCACGACTGCGCTGAGCCTGTTGCTCGCGAGTTCCGCATTCGCCCAGACCACCTTCAGCGCCGCGCACCCGGTCTTCCTGGCGAACTGCACCCCGTGTCACGTGACCCTCGGCTCAGGCGGGCTCAACATCGCCACGAGCAACATCAACCAGGCCTACGCCAGCTCTCAACTGATTTCGTACTACGTCCCCGGCCAGACGAAGGGGTTCGCTTCGCTCGTGCGCATCCAGGACGGATCCATGCCGCAGGCCGCCGGTTGCACGGGAGATCCCGCGCTCGACGTCGGCAATAGTGCGTGTTTGACGGCGGCCGAGCAGGCGGTCATTCAAGCGTGGATCAACGACGGACAATTGGGGCCTTCGACCGGCAGCCGATTTTGCTTCGGAGACGGCAGCGGAACGCCCTGTCCGTGCGGCAACAGCGGTTCCGCTCAGAGTGGTTGCGCAAATTCCGTGGTCGCGAACGGCGGGCGGTTGATCGCCACGGGAACGGCCCGGGTCACGAGCGACACTCTCGTGTTGCGCTGCAGCCAACTGCCGAACAGCCCGGCTCTCTACTTCCAAGGGACGTCGCAAGTCGGCGGCGGCTTGGGCGCGTCGTTCGGTGACGGTCTGCAGTGCGCCGGCGGTTCGCTGATCCGCTTGGGCACGAAGACCAGCGTCTCCAACGCATCGGTGTATCCCGTCGCGGGGGACCCCTCGGTCTCGGTTCAAGGCGCGGTGCCCGCGAGCGGCGGGACTCGCCACTACCAAGTGCTGTATCGCAACGCCGCCGTTTTCTGCCAACCTGAGACGTTCAACCTGACGAATGGGCTGTCGATCACTTGGATTCCGTGACACGCAGAAGCGTGCGGTCCACCAGCGCCGCCGAGTTCCGTCTCGGGAAGCGGCAGAAGGTCGCCTCCCGAGACAGAATCGAACCCGGACCAACGTTCACTGCGGCGTCACCGTGAACTGACTCGACACGACCGGCGTCGCGGTCGGCGTCGCCGGATCGCGACGCAGAAATCCGTACTGGACTTCGAGCTCCATCCACGCGCGTTCTCGACGTCAAAGCGTGATCCTCGCCGGTACCGAATCAACGCGCCATTTCGTAGTCGAGTGTCACGACGGCCTTGATCGTCTTCTCGATGGACGTCGTGTCGTACTCGCCGTAGTCGCTGACCTCGACCGACGAGCGCGGCACGATCTGGAACACACCCTGGGAGACGGAGGCGAGCGGACCGACGGCTCCGCCGCCGCCCGAGGCGAGGATCCGCGCGCGCTCGTACCCGTTGCGGGTCGCCTCCTCGAGCAGGCCCTTCTTCAACGAGTCGACGTTGCCAGCACGTAGTTCGGCGCGCTGGATTCGATCTCGAGCCCCTCGCCGACGAGGTCCGTGGCGGCGAGCGACAACGACTCGATGCCGGTGACGTTCGCCGAATCGACTTGGATCGAACGCCGCATGCGCCAGCTTTCGACCTCCGTCGTCTCGTTTCCGCGCACGTCACGAACGTAGGTCGCGTTCGAGACCACGGCCGAGAGCCGGATCTCGCCCGCCGCGAATCCCTGCTCGAGCACGAACTCGCGCGTCCTCTCGCTGGCGGCGGTCAACGCGGCATAGGCCTCTTCGAGCGTCGGGCCGCGCACCGTGATCGATCCGCGCCATGAACCGAGTGCCGCGCGCACATCGCGTTGGGCCGTGCCCTTCACACGCACGTTCGGATCCTTCCGCATGTCGACGAGCGCGTGCGAGACCTCGCGCGTGCCGACGACGAATCCGAGAGCGAGTGCTGCGCCGAGCAGGAACATGCCGAAGCCCGCGAGCGCAGGAGACCCTGCTTCGGGGGCGTGACGACGATTGAGCTGTTTTCCACGGGAATCCAAGGGTGCGAGGTCGCGACGGGACCTCGGTTCGCGTGGATGGGGATCTCGCGGGGAGGCGGAAACTAGGGGGTGCCTCGGGCGGAGGAAGGGCGCGTTGCGAACTCGAATCGGGGCTCGTCCGGCCAAGGACTTCCGTCGACCGGGAAGCGTTCTCACCCGGTCTCCGCGACCGCCTGGAGCGGTTCGGCCGAGGCTGTACGATGCAGTCCGCAATGCGAACTCGTGCGCTCCTCGTCCTCGGCTCGATCGCAGGTTGCTCGGATCCCACACCGCCGGCGATCGAGCGCGCCGAGGTCAGTGTCCCGCGCGCATCCGCTTCGCCGCGCGAGGACATGCTGAGCGAGCGTGCGGGTGGTTCGCGCATCCTCTCCGACGCGCGCGATGCGTGGATGATCCCGGTAGGCGGAAGTGTGTCGATCGACCTCGCTCCGAGTTCGAGTGCGAGTTTCTACTCCGCCGCCGGCATCGTCATCGAAGCGGATGGACCGCGCACGGGGCGCGTGCGGCTCGAGACGCGCTTGGAAGGCTCGTCCGACTTGGAATGGAGCACCGAGGTCGACCTGTCCGAGCCGCACGCTAACTGGCGCGAAGTCCGGCTCTCGAAGCACGACAGCTCGCGCGGCGGCCGACTCCACCTCGCGTCGACTTGGGTCGGCGCGGCGCCCAGAGGAGCGGATCGTGTGCGCGCTGCGTTCGAGTTGCCGAGTCAAGCGCGCCTCGCGCCGACGCCGAAGCCCGGAGCGCCGAACGTGCTCGTCATCACGGTCGACACGCTGCGCGCGGATCGGCTCGGCTGCTACGGTTATCCGCGACCGACGACGCCCAAGATCGATGCGCTCGCAGCGCGCGGTGTGCGCTTCACGAACGCGTACTCGAGCGCGCCGTGGACCTTGCCGAGCTACGGGTCGCTCTTCACGGGGCTCTTGCCGGGCGAGCATCGCGCCGGCGTCGTGACGGAACGTGACGCGCTGTTCGCCATCGACCAAGACGCGCCCCCGAAGACGACGACCGAGTTGCTCCGCGCAGATGTGCCGACGCTCGCCGAACAGTTCGCGGCGGCGGGCTTCGCGACCGCGATGTTCCACAACAACCCGTACTTGTCGCGCGCTACCGGACTCGAGCGCGGTTTCCAGCGTTACGTGCGCTACGAATCGAACGCGCGGAACGGCGTCGACCTGGCACTCGCGTGGACGAAGGACTTCGGTTCTGCGCCCTGGTTCCTGGTCCTGCACTTGATGGATCCGCACTTCCCGTACGCACCGCCCGCGCCGTTCGACGAACGCTTCGCCGCGCGCAGTGTCGACTCGATTCCCGAGTGGCCGCCGAACCTGGCCACATTGCGCGCAGGTCGGCCGACGGACGAAGTCGTCGATCTCTCGTCGAACCTGTACGACGGCGAGATCGCGTTCACGGATCAGGAGATCGGTCGCTTGCTCGACGAATTGGATGAGCGTGGCGCGCTCGCCAACACGATCGTCGTGTTGCACTCCGATCACGGCGAGGAGTTCTGGGAGCATGGCAGTTGCGACCACGGTCATGCGCAGCACGAGGAGCTGCTGCGCGTGCCGCTCCTCCTCGCTTGGCCGGGGAAAGCGCCAGCGAACCGCGTCGTCGAGCCACGCGTGCGCGCGCTCGACCTGTTCGCGACGCTGCTCGACCTCGCCGGGATCCCGGTGCCGAACCAGCTCGAATCGCGATCTTTGCGCCCCTTCTTCGAACACACGGAGCCACCGCGTCGCGCGATCGCCGAAGCGATCCACGACGGCCAGCGCGAGATCAAGACCGTGCTCGACGGTGCGCACAAGCTCGTCCAGCGCGGGACCGACGTGCACCTGTACGAACTCTCGACGGATCCGGGTGCCGCGCGCGACCTCGCGTCGAGCGAAGCCCAGCACGTCGAAGCGCTGCGCGCGCTGCTCCTCGCGCACCACGGCCGCTCGCGTGAAGCCGCGAAGCGCGCACAGGCTCTGGCGCTCGATGCCGAGACCCGTGCGGAGATCCGCAAGCTGGGCTACGGCGGTGCCGACGAACCGGTCGCGCCGCCGACGAAGCACTGACTTGGAACCGCTCGATCCGCCCAAGTCGATTCGCCCGCGGCGATTCCTCACCGCGATCGCATTGCCGTGCGCCTGCCTACTCCTCGTGGCCGGCACGTTCGTCGTTGCGCCGCCCGAGCAACGCGTGCCGGTCCTCCTCGCGGCGCTGGTCGCCGCCGCATCCGGACTGGCTGCGACCGCGATCGGAGTCTACGGCGGCGTCCTCGTGCCGGGACTCCTCCTCATGGGCGTGGACCCGCGCTTCGCCGCAGCATCCTCACTCTTCCTCCAGGTGCTCGTGATCCCACTCGGCGCCGGCGCGCATGCGCGCCTGGGCAACATCACGAGGCATGTCGCCGTGCCACTCATCGTGGGTGGGATGGCCGGAGCATTCGTCGGACCGTTCTGTTCGGCCGTACTTCCCGAACACGTCCTCGCGCGCACCGTTGCGGGCACGATCGTGGGCGTAGGCGTCGTCGTGCTCGTCACACTCCGCTTTGGGAAGCTGACCCAAGAAGCCCGGGTCACGGACGTGTCGCGCGTTCGGATCGGCGGGGTCGGGCTCGTCGCTGGTTTCGCGTCGGGCATCTCGGGCGCGGGCTGGGGCCCGATCGGCGTGAAGCTCCTCTTCCTCCTCGGCATCGAGCCGCGTCAAGCGATCGGATCGTCCCTGCTCGGCCGCGTGTTCATGTCCATCGCGGCCGTGGTTGGCTACATGCTCAGCGCGCACGGGTTCCAGCGACTCGAGTCCGAGAGATGGCTCCTGGTGCCGCTCTTCGCCGGATCCCTCGCAACGATGATCTTGGGCGTCCACCTGGTCCAACGGTTGGAGAGGAACACCGCGGTCATTGCGGTCACGGTGCTATCGATCTTGCTCGCGCTACCGTCCCTCTTCTGAAGGGGACCTGG
>JAYTBY010000874.1:0-5259 GCA_043736755.1 Planctomycetota bacterium
GCGACCTCGAGCGTCTTCGCGGAGACGCCACGGAACTCGAGCAACATCGCCAGCGAAGTCGGACTGCAAATCCGTCCAGCGATCTCGGCTCGCTCGGTCTTCTGGCTGCGCATCGGGACGTCGAGGACGATCCCGAGCGGCCGACGTTCCAGCGGTTCGAGCGCCGCGACGGCGCGCTCGCGATCGCTGAAGCAGAAGGAGAGGCGCTTCACCAGGACGGGTGCGGCGCCGTCGCGACGGAAGGTGCGCACGCACAGCTCGGCCGCGGCGAACGCGCGCTCACCGCGGAAGACGTCCACGTCGACGCGACCGCCCGGACACGCCACGACGCGCTCGGCGAGCGCGGGCGCGAACTCACGCTCGCCCCAATCCCCGATGTGCATCCACGGGCCGAAATGGCCGTCTCCTTCCGCATCGACGCGCAGTTCGACGACGAAACCGCTACCCGGCGGAGCCTCGACGTTCCAAGACGGGAGGAGTTCCCGGAAGGGGTGACTTCCGCGCATCGCGGCGGTCCAGACCTCTGTCGTAGGCTCGGGCGCACTCGGCTCGGCGTGCCGAACCTCGGCGTAGAAGGGCAGGCCACCGAGAACGATCAGCGCCAAGGACAGCATGCGCGCACTCTACGCGCCCCGTGCGGGGCACGTAAGCGCACACTCCGACCGTTCGAACCTGCTCCAGATCCGGCGTGCGACTCCGCACGAGAGGTTCGGCCCCGCCCCCCCTTGTGGCCGTGACCCGCCCACGTGCGCTGGCACGCCGCGTGCCTTAGCGTGGGTCGCGGCCGCCGACGTCGCCCATCCCCTCGTCGCGCCCCGAACCACCATGCTCGAACTCCTCGCCTCCTTGGCCTTCGCACTACCGGTCGGCGAGGTCGTCGCCTGCGCGCCTCGAGCGACGGAGACCCCCGCCGTCGCGGACGACTCACGCGAAGCACGTCGTATCTTGCGGCTCCAGAGCGGGCAGTCGATTCGCGTCCTCGCGCGACAGAAGGACGGTGCCTGGGAATACAAGGGCCGTAGCGGTTGGGAGCGGATCGATCCGCGCGCCGTCGTCGCTGTGGAACTGGAATCCGAGGCCTTGCGCGCATGGCGCGAGCAGCGTTCTGGCTGCGACATGAAAGACCTCGCCGAGCGCGCACGGCTCGCGCGATCCGCGGCGGCCCGTGGTCTCGGGACGGAGGCCTTGGCCGAACTCGACGCCGTCCTCGACAAGGATCCGGATCACGCCGAGTCGCTCGCCGTTTTGCGCGAGAGTTGGCTCATGAGTGTGCCGTCCATCGAGGTGGCCGCCGAAGCCGAAGGTACTGCACGCGCGGAGTTGTTGCGATTCGGTGCCGGCCTACCCGCAGCCGGTCGTGAGATCGCCGTGATCGAGCTGGCCCGTGCCAAGGATCGTCCGGCGCTGCAACAGGAGCTCGCGCGCGAGCTCTGGTCCCCCATCGTCGTGCGTCGATCGTTCGCTTCGCTCGCGCTGCGACGCATCTTCCCTGGCGAGGAAGTGAAGCCGCTCCTCGTGCACGCGGTGCGCGACGCATCGGAGTCCGTGCGCCGCGAGAGTGCACGCGGATTGCGCACCGCGGCCGATCCCGCGCTCGTGATGCCGCTCGTCAAGGCGCTCGGAAGTCCGTCGGTGCAGATCCGCGCGAACGCGGCGACGGCGCTGGGCGAGATGGGCTACGCCGCCGCGGTCGAGCCGCTCGTCGCGCGGATGGCGGCGGCGATGCAATCCTCCACGGACGCGCGTGCTCCGCATGCGAACATCTTCTTCGGCAAGCAAGTCGCGTACGTGCAGGACTTCGACGTGGAAGTCGCGCAGTTCCAAGCGGTCGCCGATCCGCAAGTGAACGTCCTCCTCACGGGCCAAACCCTCGACGTCGCAGTGATTTCGGCGCGCGAAGAGGCGGTCGAGATCGAAGTGGTCGCGATCCGTCAGGCTCTGGAGAAGCTCGTGTCCACGCGGCCGGGAGGCTCGGCTCGCGCGTGGTTCAGTTGGTGGGAGAAGGAAGGCGCGCGCTGGCGCTCGGTCGATCACGCACAGCCGAAGACGACGAGCGGCGGCTGAACGAGCTTCGTCGGAACGACTCTATTTCCCGCCGAGCCCAACGAAGGGCATCACCATCGAGAATGCGATCAGCAAGATGATGATCCACTCGAGGATCTCCATGCGCTGTGTCGCGGAGTGGTCGTGGATCTTCTGGTAGATGCTGTCGAGCGTGTCGAGCTTGCGCAGGATCCCCGAGTTCCACTCGTTCAGACGAAAGCGCTGTGTGGCAGTCCGGTGCACGCGCGCGAGGTACTGATCGCCGAACAGCTTGAGCGCGTTCGGCACGCGCTCGAAGAGGACTGCGCCGTCCACCTGCATCTCGGCGATGCGCCGCAGCTCCTTGCGAGCGGTGCCGGGCAACCGCACGGCGCTCCATAGGCGTGGCGTGCGCAACGTCTCGAACGCTCGGTCGAGCGACTTGTCGAGCTTCTCGTCGAGGAAGCGCATCTCGAGGAGTTCGAGGTTCGCGAACTCGAGCACCGACACGACGTCCTCGGGCTCGCGGTCGACGAGCAACGCGGCGTTCCAGTCGAGGACGGCCAAGTCGCCCGTGCCGAACCGCACGCGCCCGGAGAGCGCTTCTTGTGTCTCCTGCTCGGATGGCACGTCGCGTTCCGAGCGGAGAAGCCGCGCGAAATCAGCAGCGTAGCGTTGGAGTACGACCTCGGGATCCTCGTCGTTCTCGAACGCCGGGATTTGGAACACGAGGAAGTCCTCCTCGGGATCCGCCAGGCACGGGCGATCGACGTGCTCACCGATGAGCGTCAGCAGATGCGACACGAGAGCTTCGGCATGGCGCTCGATCCGCGGTTCGGACGCGAGAGCGCACGAGAGCTCGATCATCTCCTGCAGCGTGCCCTCGAACGGAATCGAGTAGCCGACGGAGACGCCGCCGAAGTCGTAGAGCAGGACTTCGGCCGTCGCCTCGGTGCGACGACCGCCGATTTCGACCGGCTCGATCTCGCGCACGAGTCGCAGGGGCGGCGGATCGAACTGGAAGTACTGAGGCACATGCCCCTTGTGCCGGATGCGCTCGTCGGCTTCGAGTCCGACGACGTGCGTGCGACACGCGTCGAGTCGGATCGAGAGCCCGATGTCGTACGCAACGAGCACGCGGACAGTCGCTCCGTGGATCGCGGGGCCATTCATGCTGTTCGACTCTACGCGATCGGTTCACCCGAGTTGCGGCCGTTCACGGAACGCGGATCTTCACGTTCCGTAGCGCGATTCGGTCGCCGTGGTCCTGCAGCGCAATACGTCCCGAACGTGCGAGACCGTAGTTCGGCATCCCCGCGAACTTGCTGGCCTTGACCGCAGACTTCCAAGCGTCGGTCCACAGCTCGTACGCGACGATCTTCTGGCCGTTCAGCCAGTGCTCGACCCGTGCACCCTTCACGACGAGCCGTGCTTCGTTCCACATCCCCACCGGGCGCGTGACGTCGCGCGGCGGCGCGTCCAGCGCATAGTTCGAACCCGCAGAGGTCATGGGATTGCGACCATCAGGATGGGCGTCATTGTCGAGGATCTGCATCTCGGGTCCGCTCTCCCACACGTAAGACCCCGCATCGGTCACGTGGTAGAAAACACCGCTGTTCCCGGCGGTTTCGACGCGCCACTCGAGGGCGAGCTCGAAGTCGGCGTACTGCGAGTTCGTGACGAGGTCGCCACCGTCGCCCGTGCGCACGAGCGCGCCGTCGACCGCTTCCCAACCGCGCACGGGGCCGGTGCCCTTGAAGTTCCGCCACTCGGTGATCGACTGCCCGTCGAAGAGGAGCTTCCAGCCGGCCTTGCGCTCCGCGTCGGTCAAGACGTTCTGCGGCAAGGCCTTGGGCGGAGCGCGCATTTCGAGCGGACGATCGCTGGCCAGAGCGTTCAGCGTGTACCAGGCCTCGGTCGACCACATCGACGCCGCGAAGGGGCCGACGACGCGCAGGTGAACGACGCGCCCGGCCTCGAGGCCGTCGATCGCAAGCGACGCACGCAGTCGGTCCGCGGAAATCGATACGGCGCGCACGACGAGGCGACGCTCGTCGATCTTCGGTCCGCCGTACTGCTCGGTAGGCACGTACTTCCAGTCCTCGACGAACCAGTTCTCGGCCTCCCAGCCGAGACCTTCCGCGAGCGGCGCAGTGAACTCGACTTCGAAGCCACCGGTGCGCGCGCGCATCGCGAGCAGGTCGAAAACCAAGCCTCCCTTCCACGCGATGCGTTGCAGTCCCTGCTTCAGCTTGCCCTCTTGTCCCCAGTTGCCCGTCGCGCCAACACCGCCGACGTACAGCGCACCATCGGGCCCGACGGCGACACGGTTCATCCCGGCCTCGAGCCCTTGGGTCCAGCGCATGACCGCGCCCTGCCACACGCCAGCGACTTCCTCGAGCACGTCGCGTTGCAAGCCGCCGTAGGTGACGTCCGCATGCGCCACTTGTCCGGAATACGGTCCAAAACCGGCCGGAATCGTGAAAGGCTGACTCGGGCTGTTCCCGATGTCGTTCTGCGGCAACCACACAACCGGTGGCGTGACGGTGAGCCCGGCGGCACGGTCCTCGAGCACCGCGCGCGAGCCGAAGAACTCGCCTCCGACGACGATGCGTTGGAATTTCTCCTCGCCGAGGCCGAGCCGCAGGAGTTTCGACGACGGCAACCAATCACCTTGGTTATCCGTGATCAGGATCGCGCCGTCGCCGCTAAGACCGATGCCGTTCGGCGTGCGCAACCCGTGCGCGACAACTTCGGACTTGCCGGAGTCGGGATCGATCTTGAGCACGGAACCGCGGCCAGGAACTTGCGGCCGCGTGCTCTTGCCGCCTGGGTCGATGGCGATCGCGAGGTTCAGGTACAGCGATCCGTCCTTCTCGACGAGCCCGAACGCGAACTCGTGGAAGTTCGACGACACGTCCCAGGCCGAGCACACTGCGCGGTAGTGGTCACAGACGCCGTCGCCGTCGCGATCGACGAGCTCGGTGAGCTCCTGCTTCTGCGAGACGAAGATGCGGTCCTTCCAGACGACGAGACCGAGAGGCTCGGCGAGCCCGGCCGCGAAACGCGTGACCTCGACCTTCGTTGCGTCGCCGGTCGTCGCGTTCGAGAGCGCGTAGACCGCGCCGATCGCATCCCACGTCGCAACGAGCAGACGTCCGTCCTTCGTCCACGCGAGCCCGCCGACCTTGGGCTCGAATCCCGCGGGTCGGATCGTGCGCACGTCGAGAGCGGGGT
>JAYTBY010000875.1:0-2409 GCA_043736755.1 Planctomycetota bacterium
TCGAGCATCGAAGGAGGGCTTTTGGTGCGTGAACACGACGCCGGCTTCTAGCGCGCTCTCACGCATCCGAAACCCGAACGGATTCGTGCGCACGACCTCGGGCGCTCGCCCGAAGTGCCACGCTGCGCCGATCGCGACCACGAAGGCCGCGTCGATCGTCCACTGCAAAGGGCCGCGACTTCGCACTCTTGGACGAGGATACTCCCGATGCCCTCCTGAAGGGACCTTCTCGGGCCGGTAGAGTCCGCGCTCGGAATCTCCATGAGCCCCGCCCCCGAACGCGAGCCGCTAGACCTCCTCGTCCACGGCGCGGCCGAGGTCGCTACGTCCGCGGGGTCCACGTCGCGCACGGGCCGCGCTCTCGCGGAGATCCGGGTCCACCGATCCGCCGCGATCGCCGTGCGCGACGGACGCATCGTGGCTGTCGGAGAGGAGGCCCTGATTCGAGCGCGATTTCGGGCCAGCCGCGAACTCGACGCGCGCGGCGGCACGGTCGTCCCGGGTTTCGTCGACGCCCACACCCATCCCGTCTTCGCCGCCACGCGCGAGGACGAGTTCGAGATGCGCACGCGCGGCGCGACGTACCTCGAGATCGCCGCGGCCGGGGGCGGCATCCTCTCGAGCGTCCGTGGATTGCGGACCGCGCCGCGCGAGGAACTGCTCGCGCGACTGCTCGTGCGACTCGATCGCTTCCTAGAACTCGGTACGACCACGATCGAAGCCAAGAGCGGGTACGGGCTCTCCACCGAGCACGAGCTCCTGTCCCTCGAGGTCATGGCCGCCGCGGGCGCCGTCCACGCGGTCGAGATCGCCCCGACGTTTCTCGGTGCGCACGACATCCCGGCCGAGCATCGCGCGAACCCTGGTGCTTACGTCGACCTCGTCGAGCACGAGATGCTCCCGCGCGTCGCCGCATCCGGGTTGGCCGAGGCTTGCGACGTGTTCGTCGAAGGTCACACGTTCGGCATCGACGCGTCGCGGCGCCTCCTGGAACGAGCACGGTCGCTCGGGTTCTCGCTGCGTTTGCACGCCGACCAACTCTCGCTGCTCGGCGGCGCGCGACTCGCGGCGGAACTCGGCGCACGCAGCGCGGATCACTTGGAGTTCGTCGACGACGCGGGTGCCGACGCGCTGGCCGAGGCCGGTGTGACGGCGGTCCTGTGTCCGGTCGTGCCGCTCTTCCTGCGACAGGACCGCGAGGCTCCGGCGCGACGCCTGATCGATCGCGGCGTGCCCGTCGCGCTCTCGACCGACTTCAACCCCGGTTCGTGCTACCTGCAGAGCATGCCGCAAGTCCTGGCCTGGGCCGCCTTGCGCTATCGGATGAGCGCGGCCGAAGCGCTCACCGCCGCGACGTTGAACGCGGCCTGTTCGCTCGGTCGCGGCACGCGACTCGGGACGATCGAGGAGGGCAAGGACGCCGATCTAGTCGTCCTCGACGTCCCGAATCACCTGCACCTCGTCTACGAGCACGGCCGCAACGCCGTCGGCGCCGTCGTGAAGCGCGGACGCGTCGTCTTCGAACGCGAACCGACTGCATCCAGCCTTGGCGTTCGCGCCGGCCGCGGTTCCAATGGCTAATGGTCCTCTACGAAAGCGATTCTCACAGCATGTCCCTCGTCGAGTGCGTTCCCAACTTCAGTGAAGGTCGTCGCCCCGAAGTCGTCGACGCGATCGTCGCGGCGATCACGTCGGTGCCGGGCGCGCGCCGCATCGATTCGACCCTGGACGCGAATCACAATCGCGCCGTCGTCACCTTCGTCGCGCCGCCCGCGGTCGCCGTCGAAGCCGCGTTTCGCGGCATCGCGAAGGCGAAGGAGCTGATCGACCTCACGCGACACCTGGGCGAACACCCGCGCGTCGGCGCGACGGACGTCGTGCCTTTCGTGCCGCTCGAAGGGACGGACATGGCGACGTGCGTGCGACTCGCGCACGAACTCGGGAGCCGTGTCGGCCGCGAACTCGAGATCCCCGTGTACTTCTACGAAGCCGCGGCCCGCACTCCCGCTCGCCGGAACTTGCCCGACGTGCGCAACATCGGGTTCGAGAAGTTGCGCGAGGCCGTGGCGACGGATCCGACACGAATTCCGGACGAAGGACCGAAGGGGCAACTGCATCCGACCGCGGGCGCGGTCGTGATCGGCGCGCGCGCGTTCCTCATCGCCTACAACGTCAACCTCGAGACGAAGGATCTCGCGGTCGCCAAGGAGATCGCCAAGAAGATCCGCGAAAAGGACGGCGGCTTGAAAGGCATCAAGGCGATGGGCTTTTGGCTCGACGATCTCCAGTGCGCGCAAGTCAGCATGAACGTCTGCGATTTCGAGTCGACCGGACTCGAGCGCGTGTACCGAGAGATCGAGTCGCTGTCGGCGGAGCGCGGTGTCGTGATCCGCGAGAGCGAGCTGGTGG
>JAYTBY010000876.1:0-11857 GCA_043736755.1 Planctomycetota bacterium
TGGCCCGTGCCGATCTTCGTGCGGCTGGCGGCCGGCGGACTCGTCGTCGGACTCCTCTCCTTGCACGTGCCCGACGTGTGGGGCAACGGCGACAGCGCGGTCAGCGCGATCCTGTCCTCGAACCTCGTCTGGACGGCACTGCTCACGTTGCTCGCGTTCAAGCTGCTCGCGACTGCCGCGACGGTCGGTTCGGGCGCGGTCGGCGGCGTGTTCACTCCGACGCTGCTCGTCGGCGGGATCATGGGCGGACTGTTCGGCATCCCGGTCCACGACGCATTCCCGACGCTGACGGCCGAGCCGAACGCCTACGCCTTGGTCGGCATGGGCGCGATGCTCGCCGCGACGACGCTCGCGCCGCTCATGGCGATCCTGATCCTGTTCGAGATGACGCTCGACTACGACATCGTGCTGCCGCTCATGTTGGCCTGCGTCACGGCGTACACCGCCGCGCGAGCCTTCGGGGGCAAGTCGATCTATGCCGCGGCGCTGCCGCATCCCGCGCCCTCGGCTGCACCGCTCGACACGTTGCTCGTGCGCGACTTGATGCGCGCCGATCCGCCGCGGATCGAGGACAACGCGCGCTTCCAGACGATCGTCGAGACGTTCGTGACGCATCGACACCACAACCTCTACGTGGTCGGGCGTGACGGACGCTTCCGAGGTGTGATCCCGCTGCACGAGATCAAGCCGTTCCTGACGGATTCCGAGCTCGGGAAGCTCGCGATCGCGCAGGACGTCCTGCGCGAGGAATTCCCGACGGTTTCACCCGATTCGACGCTGCGTGAGACCCTTGCGCGGTTCGAGGGGCATTCGGGCGAGCGGTTGCCGGTCGTGGACGAGAACCGGATGCTCGTCGGGAGCATCTCGAAGAGCGACCTCCTCCTGACGTTGTCGGGGAGCAAGGTGTGAAGTTCGCCGGCCGCACTGCGGCCGTGATCGCAGTCCTCCTCGTCCTGGCGGCCACGGTCGCGTGGTTCTCCTCGCGCTCGACGGAGTTGGCCGAGCCAACGACACCGCGCGTCGAGGACCCGAGTGCGGGCGAGGTCGGCGCGGCGCGAGCGGCACTCGACTTGACGCCTAATCGCGACACGTCGGATCGCCACACCGAACTTATCCAGGACATCGAGTCCGAAGTGGCGATCTCCACCGAGAACGCTGCCGACGAGGCAACCTTCGTTCAGTGCCGAATCGAACTGACAGGCCTCGTCGACGAGGGCGACGACATCGAGGTCGTCCTCACGGCGGGGCGCGAACGCGCCGTGTGCGCGCGACAATCTAGCTCTGTGTGGTTCGGACGAATCGCGATCACGGAAGCCGATGTCGCGCCCGAGGCCGTGCTCGCGATCACCTCCTCCTCGGCCAGGTACGCCTGGAACTGGCGCGGTGAGCCCATCACGGCCGAGCTGTTGGAGCGCGGCTCGTTCGACTGCACGATGGAACTGCACTTGGGCGGCAGCCTCACGATCCGAGCAGCGGCCGCGAACGGGCGCGCGGCAGCCGCGTGCAAGATCTGGATGAACCTCCTCCCGCGCGGCGAGTCGTCGACGGCCCTCGCCTTCGAGACGCGCTCGCTCGTCCTCGACGAGCGCGGCACCGGAACGCTGACCGGGATGGAGCCGGGCCGGTGGGCGATGAGCGTCGACGAGAACCACTGGTGGGAGCTCGCGCACCTCGGCGCTGACGTGAAGCCAGCCTGGAACGAAGAGGTGGAGTGGGTCTTGGCGGAGCTCGATCCCGGGGAGTACCTGTCGGGCCGCGTGATCGCGACGGATCCCGATGGTCGCTGCGTCCATCTCGAGTTGCTCAGCGACTCCGGCGTGTTCATGCAGGACCACGCAGTCGAGCACGGACTGTTCTTCCTCGGCGGTGGCGAGAGGTACGAGGTCCGGGCCAGAGTGGTGAACAGGTGCACGTGCGCTGTTTCGGAATCGGTCACGCTGCACGGAGGTCGGCACGATCACGTCTTGGTACTGGATCCATGACCGCGACCCAGAGCCAGTTAAGAGATCACCGGTGACGCGCCGCGGTAGCGGCGCAGAGGGTGTCTCGGGAGAGCGTGTAGATTTGATTTTCCAACGCACTCTCAGGGCTCAGCCCTCGACCCTGGGGCGCACTCTCGTCGAACGACGCGCCGAATGGGTTGGTAGAGTGCGCCGCGTGGGTCTTCTCACTTGGTTGAAGCGTGCGTTCGTGCCGCCGAAGCTCGTCGACCGGCGCTTCGGGAACATGGCCTACCAACGCGTGAGCAAGGTAGCCGGCGCGGACTATTGGGAGGGCGCGGGCCAATTCGCAGGCCAGGACGTCGAGTATTTCGTCGACGGGCCGGAGTCGGGACCATCGGACGCGCAGCGCGCGTTGTGCGACGTGCTCGAGAAGAACTGGAAGATGATCGAACCGCGGCTCGCGAGCTACCTCGAGCGCAATGCGACCGAGGAGGAGTTCGGCGACCTGCCGCGCGAGTTCAAGGGTTGGTCGCTCTCCTCGTTCTCGTTCCCCGTCCTCGGCGCGGGCGATCCGCGCTACAAGATCGGCTACGTCGAGATCGATGGCGGCGAGCTGCTCGACTTCGAGATGGTCGGGTTCGAGCCACAGTCCATGCAGATCGGCGGCTAGAGCGTGGCCGAACTGGGACTCGAGAACGTCACGTTGACCTTCGGCGGTTCACCGCTGTTGGAGCGCGTCAGCTTGCAGATCGAGCGTGGGGAACGCGTGGGGCTGCTCGGTCGCAACGGCAGCGGCAAGACGACGCTCATGCGCGTGCTGACCGGCGAACTCACACCGGACGAAGGGCTCGTGGTGAAGCGGCAAGGCGTCCGCATCGCGGGTCTCTCGCAGCAAGTGCCGAAGTTCATGCCGGGCACGGTGAACGAATCGATCCACGCGGCGCTTCGAGCAGCGGGCGTCGAGGAGGGTTGGCAGTCCGAATCGCGCTGCGATCAGGTCATCGCGCAGCTCGGCCTCGATCCGATAGCTGCGGTCGAGACGTTGTCGGCAGGTGCGAAGCGGCGCGTGCTGCTCGCGCAGGCGCTGGCGATCGATCCCGACGTGTTGCTGCTCGACGAGCCGACGAACCACCTCGACATCGACACGATTCAAAACCTCGAGGAGCACCTCGTGCGCCGCGGTGGAGCGTTGATCCTCGTCACGCACGATCGCACGTTCTTACAGGCGGTCGCGACGCGCATCCTCGATCTCGATCGAGCGCGATTGCGCTCGTTCGACTGCGGCTACGACACGTACCTCGAGCGCAAGGAAGCCGTCCTCCTCGCCGAGCGTCACGAAGCGGCCGAGTTCGACAAGGTCCTCGCGCAGGAAGAGGTCTGGATCCGTCGCGGCATCGAGGCGCGCCGCACGCGCAACATGGGCCGAGTGCGGGCGCTGAAGGCGATGCGCATCGAGCGCGTCGCGCGACGTGAGGAAGTCGGACGCGCCAAGGCGACGGTGCAAGAAGCATCGCGCTCAGGCCAGCTCGTCTTGCGCGCGCAGGGCTTGAAACAGGCGTACGGCCAGCGCGAATTGCTCGGCGGACTCTCGCTCGAGATCCAGCGCGGCGATCGCATCGGCATCGTCGGGCCGAACGGGTGCGGCAAGACGACGCTCGTGAAGATCCTGCTCGGCGAGCTCGCGCCCGACGGCGGGACGGTCAAGCACGGCACGAACCTGGAGGTCGCGCGCTTCGATCAGTTGCACGCGACGCTGGATCCATCGAAGACGATCCAGGAGAACTTGTCGGGCGACGGCGACACCGTGATGGTCGGCGGCGTCGCGCGCAACATCGTCGGGTACATGAAGGACTTCCTGTTCCGGCCGGAGCAGGTGCGCGAGCCGGTGTCGCGGCTCAGCGGCGGCGAGCGCAATCGTGTGCAGCTCGCGAAGATCCTGGCGCGGCCGTGCAACTTGCTCGTGCTCGACGAACCGACGAACGACTTGGACCTCGAGACGCTCGAACTGCTCGAGGATCTGTTGCTCGAGTACCAGGGCACGCTGCTCTTGGTCAGCCACGACCGCGCGTTCCTCGACGAGGTCGTCACCTCGGTCGTCGTCTTCGACGAAGGGCGCGTGACGGAGAGCGTCGGCGGTTGGTCCGACTGGGTCGCGCGGCGAGCAGAGATCGCGCAGGCGAAAGTCGTGTCGAAGCCGCGCGCGAAGTCGACCGCGGATTTCGCGCCGAAGCCGCGCAAGCTGACGTATGGCGAGCGCCTCGAGCTCGAGAAGTTGCCGGCGCGCATCGAAGCGCTGGAACACGAGAAACACGGCCTGGAACTGACCATGTCGGATCCGGCGTTCTACCGCGGGCCGGCCGCGGCGATCAGCGCACAGACGGCGCGCCTCGGTGAGCTCGAGCGTGAGATCAGGGCGCTCTACGCACGCTGGGAACTGCTCGCGAGCCTCCCGACGTGATGGATCAGAAGCTCGTGCGCAAGCCGAAGTAGACCGCACGCTCGATCTCGATGGGCCCGGCCTCCGGGTGCGACGGGTCGGTGGCATTCTGGACGCCGACCGAGAACTCCGTGCCCGGACGCGGCCGCCACGCGAGGCGCATGTCGACGCGGACGTACGAGTCGACGTCGAAGTACGGCAACCGATCGACGTAGTACACCGCGCCATCGAGGTTCCACGAGTCGCCGATGTCGTAGTAGGCGCGCAGACCGGCATGGTGCACCGGCACGAGGTCGTCCCGTGCGTCGATCGAGTCGACTTCGAGACTGTCGGCCGAGGCTTCGAAGTCCATCTCGAAGTACGTGTAGGTCCCGCGCAGACGCAGGTTCTCGAAGAGGTCGTAGTCGATGCCGGCTTCGAAGCCGCGCGCGATCGCGCGGCCTTCGTTGCCGTATGTGAGGATGGTCCCGTCCGGGTCCTCGAACGTCTGCAAGTTGTCGTAGTCGTTGTAGAAGGCGGCCAGATCGACCGTGACCTTCTCGTCGATGCGCGTGCGCACTCCGAGCTCGTAAGCCAGGAGTTCCTCGGCCTCGAAGTCGTCGTTGCCTATGAAGAACGGCTCGGGGTCGCTCGGGTCGAAGTACTGGATGATGTCCTTCTCTTCGATCGACGGAGAGCGAACGGCCCGTGCCACCGAGGTCCACACCGATGTGTTCTCGGCGACGCGCCACAGCCAGCGCACGTTCGGCTGGATTTGGAGATCGTCGAAGTTCGATTCCTCGACCTGTATCCCGAGGATCAGCGTCGAATCGAGGCTCTCGATCCCGATCTCGCCCTGCACGAAGGCGCGTGCGCTCCAGATGCGCTGGAACTCGGGATCGAAGTCGATGTAGCCGTTCTCGCTACCCAGCTCCGCTTGCACAACCCGACCACCGACACCGACGGTCAAGCTGCTCGACTCGTTCAACGCGCGACGGCGAGTCCACTCGACATCGAACGTCTGCAAGTCCTGCTTGAAGTCATCGGTCGTACTGTCCGGCAAGGTCTGGTGATCGAGCCAGTACCAGGCCTGGAAGCGCTGGAGATCGTCGTCCTCGCCGGTCTCGTAGGCGGCCGAGATGAACCCGCCGAACTTGTCGTGATCGCGTTCGTCATCGGCGCTCGGACCGAACTCGCCGCCGTACATCGTTCCGAGCACGCGCAGGCGATTCGTCTCGCCGATGTCCCAGTCGGAACGCCAACCCACGCTCTGCATGCGCCAATCGCCGTCGCGCTCGCCGCTCAAGCCCGCGTGGTACGTCGTCGAGGCCCAGGTGCGGAACCAGGCGCTCTCACCCAGGCTGCCGCCGACGGAACCGTCGGCCGACGACACCGTGGACCCCAACGTGGTGTCCAGGATCGCGCCTTGTGTGTCGCGCGAGTGCTTTGTGATCACGTGCACGACGCCGTTCATCGCGTTCGCGCCCCACAATGTGCCGGCTGGACCGCGGATGATCTCGATGCGATCGATGTCGCCGATCGGGATGTCGAGGAGCGGCCACCAGATGCCGGCCATCGCCGGGCTGTAGAGGCTCACGCCGTCCACCATCAGCAAGAGCTGATTCATGAACGACTGATTCTGTTCGGATAGTCCGCCCGTGAAGCCGCGCGAGGCGACGTCCCAGCCCTGCGAGCGCCATTGCGCAACGTGGAAACCGGGGACCATGCGCAGGGCTTCTTGGACGCTCGTGACGCCCTGGCGGCGCAGCTCGTCGCCCGTGAGGACGTACACCGCAGCCGGAATGTCGAGGATCTTCTGACCGTGGCGGGAGGCGATGGAGACCTCGATCTCCATCAAGTCCTCGAGCGACATCTCGACGAGCCTGTCGGCCTGGACGGAGTTCGGGCCGGCAGGATCCTGCGCGATCGCGGCAGGAGCGAGCATCATGAGCGCGAGTAGCGCGAACGGGACGGGGGTTCGTGTGGGGATCATCGGACACCCTGGTCATCGATCGACCAGGGACCAAGCTTGAACGGTCGGGCGTTCTTTTCCGGGTGGCGTCCCAGTTTCGGAACCATGTCGAGGTGGCACTCCGGAGGAAACCGCACCCGTGGATCAGGTTTTCCAGGGATCGCGCCGATCTCTCTTCCACGCCGGACTCCTGCGGAGTCCCCGTCGAATGCCCCGCCCCCACCGTAGAGCTCTCCGCGTGCATCCGCACGCGGTGAGCCTTCACGACACTTGCCGCATCGCTGCGGCGAGCGAGAGTGGGCGCATCGGCACACTGCGTTGGATCGCGCGACGAGTCGTCGTCTCACTCGGAGTACTCGGCGCGTCCGGAATCCTGGGCGATGCCTCGCTCGTGAGTGCGGGCTCCGACACGCAGCGTTTCGCCGCCTCGCCGGACACACGCGACGCCGACGCGGTGAAGTCGGCCTTCGTCTACCACTTCGCGGCGCGCCACGTGAAGTGGCCCGAGTCCGCGTACAAGGACAAGTCGTCGCCCTTCGTGATCGGTGTCCTCGGCGACGATCCGATCGCGAAGACGCTCGCCGCGACGTGCAAGGATCGCAAGAGTGGTGAACGCAGCATCGAAGTCCGCGTCCTCGACGACGCGGCGCGCGCGAGCGAATGCCACATCCTTTTCGTTCCGCTGAAGCGGGAAGCAGAGATCCGAGCACTCGCGGCATCCTTTGCGAAAGTGCCGGTCCTGATCGTCGCGTCGACCGACAGCGGCGTCGAAAAGGGTGCGCACATCGGGTTCTACGTCGAGAAATCGAAGGTCCGTTTCGCCGCTCATCCGCCTTCGGCGAAGAAGGCCGGGCTCGAGGTCAGTTCCGAGCTCTTGAAGCTCGCGCGTGTCGTTGAAAAACAGGACGGAACTTCCCCATGACCGTCCATCCGCGCCGCAATTCCATCGGCACGCGGCTCACGTGGATCCTCGTGGCCACGTCGAGCGTTGCATTGCTCCTCGCCGCGATCCTATTCGGCCTCTACGACAGCAGGCAGGCGAAAGCCGCGCTGGCGGGTGACCTGCGCGTCGCGAGCGAGGTCCTGGGAACGAACGTGCGCTCCGGCATCGAGTTCGACGACGCACCGTTCGTCCGCGAGCAGCTCGAGCAGCTCGAACGCTACGCCCATGTCCATGCCGCCGCCGTGACGGACGAATCCGGGAAGGTCTTCGCCGAGTGGACGCGAACGAAGCGCGCGACGAGCGACTACATCGACGGCGCGGCCAGCGATGGTGCTCGGTTCTCCGAGGAATCCGTCGTCGTGAAGCACGACATCGTCGTGGGCCAGATGACGCTCGGCGCGATCCACATCGAGAGCGATCTCGGCCCGGTCACCCGGCGCCAGGAGCGCATGATCTGGGTCGTTTCCGGCGGCTGGCTAGTCTGTGTTGCGCTCGCGTTCTGCATGGCCCGCGTGCTGCAAGGCAGCGTCTCGCGCCCGATCGGCGCACTCTCGGCGGTCGCACGACGTGTCCGTGAGGAAGGCGACTACGCCGTGCGCGCCGGTCACTCGAACTTGGACGAGGTCGACGAGCTCGTCGAGTCGTTCAATCGGATGCTGGATGAGATCCAGCAACGCGATTCGTTGCTCGCCGAGCATCGCGACCACCTCGAAGCCGAGGTCGGGCGTCGCACCGCTGACCTGGTCGACGTGAACGCGCAACTCCGAGCCTCCATGGAGGAAGCGCGCGCAGCCACGGTCGCGAAGTCGCAGTTCCTCGCGAACATGAGTCACGAGATCCGCACGCCGATGAACGGCGTGATCGGCATGACGACGCTGCTGCTCGATACGGAACTCGACTACCAGCAGCGCGAAACGGCCAACACGGTGCTCCACTCGGCCGAGAGCCTGCTCGTCCTGCTCAACGACATCCTCGACTTCAGCAAGATCGAGGCGGGCAAGCTGGAGCTCGAAACGATCGACTTCGACTTGCGCGCCGTCGTCGAGGAAACCGTCAAGACGCTGGCCGCGAAAGCGCATGAAAAGAGCCTCGAACTGGCCTGCCTGATGCACGCGGACGTCCTGCCCGGGATGCGTGGAGACCCGACGCGCTTGCGTCAGATCCTCCTGAACCTGGCTTCGAACGCCGTCAAGTTCACCACGAAGGGCGAAGTGGTCGTCGAGGTCGCACGGACCGCGCTCGCGGACGGACGAGCCGCGATGCGTTTCGGAGTGCGCGACACCGGGGCCGGGATCAGCGAAGAGCGGCAAAAGCACCTCTTCCAGCTGTTCTCGCAGCTCGACTCCTCGACGACGCGCAAGTTCGGCGGAACCGGACTCGGCCTGGCGATCTCGAAGCAGCTCGTGCAGCTCATGGACGGCGAGATCGGCGTGGACAGCGAACCCGGGCGCGGCTCGACGTTCTGGTTCATGGTTCCGTGGGTGGCGTGCTCGCAGCCTCTGGAACCTCCGGCTGCACTTCCGCGCCGTCCCCCGCCGGTGCGCATGCTCGTCCTCGACGACAATCAGACGAACCGCACGATCGTGGTCCAGTTCGCGCGCGCCTGGGGCTCGGCGTGCGACCAGGCCGCCGATGCGTGCACAGCACTCGAGATGATCCGCCGCGCACGCGTCGAGGGCGCACCCTACGCGCTCGTGTTCGTCGATCACGACATGCCCGACATCGACGGCGAGATGTTCGCGCGGACCTTGCGCGCGGATCCATCGATCGCCGCGACGCCTCTCGTGATGCTCACTTCGATCGGCGGCGCGGGCGAGTCCCGCCGCATGCAGGAGCTGGGGTTCGCAGCCTACTTGGTGAAACCGATTCGACAAGGCAGCCTCGAGGAGTGCGCGGCCAAGGTCCTCGCCCCCGACGAGTCGGGCCTGAAGCTGAAACGCACGGGCATCATCACGAACGGGATGCTGCGTGAGGCGGCACCACTGCGCGACGCGCGGATCCTGGTCGCCGAGGACAACGCCGTGAACCAGCGCGTCGCCATCGGGCTGCTGAAGAAGCTCGGCTACGCCTGTCAGATCGCGGGCGACGGCAATGTCGCACTCGCGATGGCGGGCAGCTCGAACTTCGACCTGATCCTCATGGACTGCCAGATGCCCGACTGTGACGGCTACGAAGCCTCGCGCAGTCTGCGTTCGATGGGCATCGACGCACCGATCGTCGCGATGACGGCGAATGCCATGACTGGCGATCGCGAGCGCTGCATCGACGCAGGGATGGACGACTTCCTGACGAAGCCCGTGTCGCCCGTCGCTCTCGGTGAAATGCTGCGCAAGTGGATCGGTCGCCGCTCGGAACGCGCGTCGACCGCTGAGTCAAAGACCGAACTCGGCCCGACCGAGAGGCCCTGAGAGCGTCGGGGAATCGAGCCTGCGTGTTCGCGGAGACCTGCAGGTTCGCCCCGCGGCGGCCGGGAGTCCGTGCGGACTCAGAGCCTGTGAAGAAATCACAGGCGACGCGCCGCGGAAGCGGCGCCACTAGGTTCTGAGAGGCCGTAGGATCGATTTCTTCACGGCCTCTCAGCGCGCTCGAAACACGCTCGCTGGAAAGCCTGTCCTCATCGTCGGGTGCTTCACCAGGCGCTTCTTTACGAGGTCGAAGAGCAGCGGGTTCACAGCCCAGATCTCGTCGAGAGCGCGCGCCTCTTCCTTCGTGATGTAGCCCTCGTCGGCGAGCTCACCGGTGCGAAACAGCGCGTCGATCGCCGGTAGCGGCCAATCGCTGCCGTTCACGAGGCGTTCGTGGAGATCCGTTCGCGCGAGCAGCGTGGCGAGCGGACGCCCCGACCGCCCTGTCTGCGTCAGCGCCGAGATCTCGCCGAACGCGCGTCCGACGTAGCGCGGATCGTCCATGACGCGCAGGAAGAGATCGAAGTTCTCCACGCGCTTCCCGCTGGGATCGTCGAGGTCGACGCTGACCCCGCGCGACGCGCAGTGACCGAAGTAGACGCGCACGCCGGCGTCGAGCGCGCGCCGCAAACGCAGCGGATTCCCGTACTCCTGCGTGGTCTCGGACTCGACGGCCTGCTCCTCGCCCGTGTGCGAGAACAAGGTCATCCCGAGGCGCGCCATCGCCGCATAGAACGGATCGCAGCGCGGATCCGCGGGATCCATGCCCATCGCGTTCGGCAACCACTTCACGGTGCGCGTGCCGGCGGCAGCGCACCGTTCGAGTTCGGCGATGGCATCCACTCGGTACGGGTGGATCGAGGCGACGGCGACCAGCACGTCCGCGTTCGCGCGCACCACGGCCTCGACGTGTTCGTTGGGCACGTAGAACTCGGTGTCCGCGTCATCGACCGTCCCATCGGGGCGATAGAACGCGTCGAAAGCGAGAACGGCATGGCGCGAAACACCCGCCGCGCGCGCGAGACGCAGGAACCGCGCCAGGCTCTGCGACTCCGCGCGAGCGACGTCCTCGATGCCGAACGCACGTTCGTAGGCCAGGAATTGGAGGTGAACCTTCGGATGAAACCACGACAGGAACCGTGGGCTGATGCGCGCGCGACTGCCCCCCTCGCCCGTCCCGACCGTGTGGACGTGGTGATCGAAAGCCGGATCGGTGCGGAACTCCGCGACGGCGGCTTCGACGATCGCGCGAGCGCGCGGCGAGAGAACGGACAGGTCCTCGGGGCTCGTCCCGGGACGTCCGATCGCGGACTCGAACGCGAACCAGGCGCCGCCGACGAGGGCCGCGACCGATCCGAGGGCCACGTACAGGAAACGCCGAGCCCGGGACCGCATGGCGAAGACTCTAGCGACCGGTCGGCTGTGGGGCCGCGAGCTTCACCTTGCGCCCGCGGCAGTTCCGCACGATCCTGACCCCGATGTCGGGAATCCGGTCGCGGTCCGTGCCGCGCCTCCCGCCCCCCCCTGATCCACACTGGAATCCTCGATGAAACTCCTGTCCCTCTTCGCCTGCACCGCACTCCTCGCAGCCTGTTCGTCCACGAAGAACAGCGCGCCGCCGATGTCCGAGGCCGAGATGATGGCCGCGTGGAGCGCCGCGAGCACACCCGGTGCAGAGCACAAGTCGCTCGACCCGATGGTCGGCACGTTCCGCACGGCCGTGAAGAGCCGCATGGGCCCTGACGCTCCCTGGACCGAAGAGTCCGGGACCTGTGAGAACCGCTGGGTCTTCGGCGGACGCTTCCTCGAATCGAACTTCCGCGGAACGTTCATGGGCCAGCCCTTCGAGGGGCGCGGGCTCCTGGGCTACGACAACGCGGGCAAGCAGTTCGTCGGCTTCTGGAGCGACAACTTCAGCACGACGCTCCCTCCGATCAGCCACGGTCAAGCGGACGCGAGCGGCAAGGTCATCACGACCTACCGCGAGATGACCGACCCGATGACGGGCCAGTGGACGAAGATGCGTGAGGTCGTGACGATCGTCGGGCCGAGCGCGCACCGCATGGAGACGTACTGCCAGCAGGGCGACGCGCCCGAGTACCACATGATGACGCTCGAGTTCACGCGCTGATCCGACCGACCGAGCAGACCGTGTCGTGCGAGCCCCGCGACGAAGCG
>JAYTBY010000877.1:0-2397 GCA_043736755.1 Planctomycetota bacterium
GCGTCGCAGATCACGGAGTCGGGCGAGATCTACGGCACGCCGGCGTACATGTCGCCCGAGCAGTTGGAGCTCCCGAGCGATCAACTCGATCGGCGCACGGACGTGTACTCGCTAGGCGTCGCGCTCTACGAATCGCTGACGTTGCACCGGCCGTTCGAGCAAGCGGCACGGCCCGCTCTTTACCTCGCGATTCAGTCCGAAGCGCCGCCGGACGCGCGCTCGTTCAACGCGTCGCTGCCGCAAGACGTCGCGGTCGTGCTCGAAACTGCGCTCGAGAAGGATCGCGGGCGCCGGTACGCGACCGCACTCGATTTGGCCGAGGATTTGAGGCGCATTCGGCAGTACGAGCCGATCCGCGCGCGTCCAGCTGGAGCCGGCGTGCGCTTCCGTCGTTGGGTACGACGACATCCGAAACTGGCGGCCATGACGATCGGCACCATCGTGTCACTCACAGGCGGTCTCGCCGTCGCGCTGAATCTGCTCGCGGCCGAGAAGCGCGCCGTTACGGCGAAGGACGTAGCGCTCGGTGAGAAGGACGCGGCGCTCTCGGTCGCGCTGGGCAAGCACCTCGCGCAGCGCAGCATCGAACTCGTCGCTGATGACGCCAGCGCAGCACTCGCGGTCGGGATCCTCGCCGCGGAGCGCGCGCCGGGATACCTGACGATGTCCGCGCTCTATCCGGCGCTGGAGGGGTGCTGGCTCGAGCGCGAGATCGCTGGTGACAAGAACAGCCAGCTCATGACCGCGTTGGCCATCGATCCGCGCGGAAAACTCGCTGTCGTCGCCTTCACCCCAGGGGTCGCTTTCGTCTTCGAACTCGCGACCGGCCATCACGTCGCGCGCATCGCATCGGGCCACGGCGGCATCGACGTGATCGATCTCGACCCTACGGGACAACGGGCCGCGCTCGCCTTTGACGACGGAACCATCACGACCGCGCGGTCGGGCGACGGCACGATCCTGGGTGAGGTCTTGACGGGCCAGCGCGTGAAGCGGCTCGAGTTCTCGGGCGAGGGCGATTGCCTCCTCGCCCGGGCGGCCACGGGGGCGGTGCGCGTTCTCGATGCATCCAAACACTCCGTTGTTGCGGAACTTGCAGGTCCTTTCGTCGATGCCCGTTGGTTCGGAGTCGGTCGGATCCTCCTCTTCGGCGTCGCGGGCTTCGTGGTCGTCGACGAGCGTCTGAAGGGCCTGAGCGAGTTGTCGGGAGGAAACGAGCCCAACCTCGCCGTGGACGTGTCGGTCGACGGCTCGAGGTTCGCGCGCGCGCTCGGCACGGGTGAGGTCGAGGTCAGGGACGCGAAGTGCGAGGTCGTCTCACGATTCCAGGCATCGACCGATCCGATCCGGAGCCTCGCGATCGCGCCGCACTCCGGGCGAATTGCCTGGATCACGGACACGGGGGAAGCCGCGACACTCGCACTGTGCGAGATCGGGGGCTCACCCGTCCGCGTATCGATTCCGAAGACAGCGACTGCGGCGCGGCTCTCGTGGAGCCCCGACGGTGAGCGCATCGCGGTGGTCACGGGCGATACGATCGTGCGTGTGTTCGACGGACGATTTGGCACGCAACTGCGCGCGTATCCGTTGAGGAGTCGTCAGCTCGACGCCGCCTGGACACCCGACGGCTCACGGCTCGTCACGGCCATCAGCGGCTTCGCCTACGTCTGGTTCGCACGCGCGCGGCAAGATTCGTTCGACCTGGGCCGGCATGTCGGAGGAGTGCGCGAACTGCGTCTCGCTAGCGACGGGGATCGCGTGCTGGCTGCTTCCGACGACGGGACGGCGAGCATCGCGTCGATCGCGGAGATGAGAGTGCTCCACCACCTCGGACCGGTACACGCTCGCGAGAATACGCTCCTCGATGCACGGTTCGTCGGAGGCGACGCGCTCGTGATCACCGCGACCGAGGATGGCCTCGTCGACGTCTTCGAGAGCGCGACGGGCGTGCACGTCGGATCCACTCGATTCGAAGGGGGCATCCGTTCTCTGGCCACTCATGCCTCGCAGACACGCGTCATTGCGGTGGGCCCGTCGGGCGAAGCGCGCATGTGGGATCTCTCTACGCCGGGCACACCGCCCGCTCTTCTGCCGACCTCGAGTGACGGAGCGCGCACCACCTGCGCCGCATTTCTCGCCGGTGGCGATTCGATCGCGCTCGGAACTGCGCACGGCCGCGTCGAGATTCGCGATGCCAAAACACTCATGGTGACGGGTGACTTGCGCCCCACCGTCGCCGACGGGGAAGGCTCGGAAATCGTGGTTCTTTCCGTTTCGCCGCAGCGTGGCGAGCTGGCCGCCGGATGCGCCGATGGAAAAGTGCGCTTCTGGATCCCGGCGGTGGTTGGTGAGTCGCGACCGCACCGATTCGTCTTCTATCTCGGTGGACTCGATTGG
>JAYTBY010000878.1:0-11759 GCA_043736755.1 Planctomycetota bacterium
AGGGAGTACAGCTCGAACGCGAGGTCCTCGGAGATCGTCAGTCCGACGTGCGTCGGCTTCACCGACACGTAGCAGTCGAGTCTCTGGGCGGCGACCGCGCGTGCGGCCTCGACGTAGTTCGCGGCGACCGCGCGCGCTTCGCGCTCGTCCGCGATGCCTTCGCCGAGCACGTCGATGATGCCGGGATGGCCGCGCCTCGACAGATCCGCGAGGCGCGCCAACGCTTCCTGCAGCGTCTCCCCTGCGATGTACCGCGACGCGATTCTTCGCATCAACGATTTCGGGACGAGGGGCAGTGTCGCGAGGACGATCTGGGTCAGCACGCGCGTGTTCTCCCGCTGGGCGGCGCGGCAGTGTAGCGATGCGAACCGGCGCGGCCAGCAGCTCGAGTCTCGAGTGGCCTCGCGCGCACAGCCGCGGCCGGGACTCGAGTTGCCGCCGGCCAGGGACCGACCTTCGCCGCGAGCACCGTGCGCGCTACGCTTCATCGCCGCGCCCGATGGAAGACCCCGCCGATCCCGAAACGATCCTGGTCGTGTTCTCGACCGCTCCGGACCTCGAGGTCGCCGGACGGATCGCGCGCGCGCTCGTCGAAGGTCGCGCCGCGGCCTGCGTGCAGACGATCCCGGGGATCCACAGCACCTACCGTTGGGAAGGTCGCATCGAGGAATCGTCCGAGGTGCTCCTCGTGGCGAAAACGACACGCGCTCGCCTCGGCGATCTCCAGGATGTCTTCGCGCGGACGCACCCCTACGAAGTGCCCGAGATTGTCGCCGTCGAAGCCGCGCACGTCGCGGCACCCTATCGAGCATGGGTCCTCGCCGAAACTTCCTGATCGTCGCGCTCGCGGGCGTCGCCGCCGGATGCTCCGAGGAGCGTCCCGGCTTCGAGCCGCGTCACGTCTTCCTCGTCACGGTCGAGCATTTGCGCGCCGATCGCTGTTCGTTCCTGATGCACGACGCACCGACGACGTGGATGCCGAGCGACGAGTCGATGCGCGAAGAGTACCGCGCGTTCGGACTCGACGAACTCGCGGCGGACGGCGTCGTCTTCGCGAAGGGCTTCGCGCCGTCGCCGCTCTGCGAAGTGTCGCTCGCGACGTTGCTCTCTGCGCGCGCGCCGCTCGAAACCGGCGTCCTCGAGAAAGGCGATGCGTTGCCCGGCGAACTCGTCACGCTCGGAGAAGCGTTCCGCGCCGGTGGTTTCCGTACCGCGGCGTTCCTCGGTGGTCGAGATCGGCTCGACGCGTCGTTCGCGCGCGGGTTCGAGCACGTCGAGTCGTTCGACGCGGACCAGGACGCACTCCTCGCCGCTGCGGACTGGTTGGGTGCCGACTCCGGGGATGGAGCGCGCACTCTCGTGTGGGTGCACCTCGCCGGGCTCGCTCCGCCGTGGACGCCGCGCGAACCCGTGCCCGACGCCGATGCGTTGCTCGGAACGCGCGTTTTTCCCGCGGCGGATGCGCCTGGTCATCCGGATGGGTCGGCTGAATCGACCCGTGCAATCCACGCGGCCGCGACGCCGCCGAGTTCCGCCGATCGCGTTGCGATCGGCGCTGTGTACGACCGCGCGCTAGCGCACCTCGTCGCGCAAGTGTGGCTCGGCCTGCACCATGCGTTCGACTTCCACACCGCGCCTGCCGAAGCATCCGAGACCTGGGCGCGCACCGTCTTCGTGCTCGCCGGCGTGAACGGCATCGAGTTGCTCGAGAACGGGGCGATCGGCGCGGATGGAATGCTCTCGGACGGAACGCTGCACGTGCCCATCTTCTTTCGACATCCGGATTCGCTGACCGGCGAGCGCATCCTCGCAGACGTCGTCGGCCTCGAGGACGTCGCGCCGACCTTGCTCGAGTGGATGCGGTTGCCGCCGCTACCCGCGAGCCGAGGGCGTTCGCTCTTGCCCGTGCTCGATTCGTACATCGAGCGTCCGTTCGTCGCGCGCAGAGCTTTCGCGCAACTGCCCGAGCGCGCGGTCTTTTCCGTGCGTGACGAGCGCTATCGCCTCGTGCTGAACCCGACGCGCACGCAGCCATCCGGCCGGCCTGCGTCAGCCGGGCCGTTGCAAGAAATCACGCTGCACGACTACGAGACCGACCCGGCCGGGATCCGAGACGTCGCCCGCGATCATCCGGAGGTCGTGGCGCGACTCACGGCCGAGATTCGAGCCTGGCGCGAAGCGCAGCGCTTGTTCCACACGGTGCCCCGGACAGCTTCCCCGGGCGCGCGTTGAACGTCGCGACTCCAGGGATCGGCAAAAAACGCCGATGTCTGGCGCGATGCTGTGCGCCGCCACCCTGCTCTCCCTCGGCGTGATCGTCGGAGCGCGTACCGAGGTCACAGCCTCGCTCACGACGGCGATGTTCGAGCGACCGCTCGTCTCCGAGGCGATGCCCGTGCGCACCGAGCACTTCGTATTCGAGTACGAGGACGGCAGCGTCGCCGGGTTCGCCGTGTGGCGTCGACGCGAAGGTCGGCGCGGCGTCGTCTTCGAACGTGAGATGACCTTCCGCGTCGAGGACGAACGGGGCGCGGATCCCGCGATCTACCACGTCGAAGCTCTCGAAGGATCGGGGTCGCGCCTCGTCCAGCGCGAGACGGGTCCGCGCGGGCGCGCCGTGCTCGCGGAACTCGCGACGAAGGACGACGTGGGCCTGCGCGCGTTCGAGTGGGGGCCGTGCGGCTCGCGCCAAGAAGTCCTCGCGCGCGACGAGACCGCTGCGCTGCCGCTGTACCTGGCGGAACTCGCGCGCAACGGCCACTTCGTCGCGGGCACCGTCGGACTCTTTGATCCAGCGACCAGCTCGGTCGTCGCGATCGACGTCGCGACGGAATACGCGACGGATGGGTCCGGTCGACGCACGAACGTCTGGCGACGCGCAGACGGCACGCTCGTCCTCGAACTCACCTTCGTCGGCGTCCGCCTGGACGGGTTCCGTCTCCAGGACGGTGGCCCGCGCGCGCGGGCCGTTTCGGCCGCGGAATACGCGTCGCGCGGTGGATCCGGCGCCGCCCCGCTGGCCGCGGCGATCGGCAACACGGGCGGCTGAGCCTCGATTCCTGCACAGACCGTACACCGGGGGCTTCGAGTGGTTCTGGTCTGTCCGCCGCGCTGCGGCTACCTTCGTCGGCCTTGCTCACCGCCGCCCGAACTCCGAGCCGCCTTGTGCTCGCCGCAGTCCTTGCGGCGACCGTGACCGCGTGCAAGAGCCCGGCGGAGTATCGCCAGGAAGCGGATCGCGAGGCCTACGAGCTCGTGAGCACGCGGCGCGACAAAATCGGGCTCCCTGAGTCCCCGTTCACGATCGAGCCCGATCCCGAGGCTCTCGGAGAACGCATCCGGCGTGGCGAGGCCCTGGACCTCGGCGCGCTCGCCCTCTCGGAGGCGCTCGAGATTGCGGCCGCGAACAGCCGCGATTTCCAGACGCAGAAGGAGACGCTCTACCTGTCCGCGTTGGACCTCACGCTCGAGCGCTGGCAGTTCGCGCTGCAGAAGGGCGGAACGCTGTCCGCGGCGATGGCCGGTACGGGCAGTGACGCGGATCTGGCCGTCGGCGACGCGGGGTTCAGCTTGTCCAAGCTGTTCGGCAGCGGCGCGCTGCTGGTCGGCGACATCGGACTCGGCGTCAGCCGGAGCCTGCTCTCGTCGGACGGTTGGAACACCGTGTCTGACGTGGGCTTGAGTTTCACGCAACCGCTCCTCGCCGGCGCGGGCGAAAAAATCGTGCTCGAACCCCTGACGCAGGCCGAGCGCGATCTCGTGTACTCCGTGCGCGCGTTCGAGCGCTTTCGCCGCACGTTCGCGTTCGACGTCGCATCGCGCTACTTCCGCCTGATCCAGTCGTTGGATCAGGTGCGCAACCTGGAAGAAAACGTCAGGAACCTCGAGCTCTTGTCGCAGCGCAACCGGGCGCTCGTCGAGGCCACGCGGCTGTCGGATCTCGAACTCGGTCAGGCGCTTCAGGACGAGCTCGGCTCGAAGAACGATTTGCTCGACGCGCGCGCGCGCCACGAACGGTTGGTCGACGAATTCGCGATCTTCCTCGGACTGCCCGTCGGGGTCGAGATCGAACTCGACGTGGCCGATCTCCTCTTGCTCGAGGCCTCCGCGCCCGAAGTCGTGGTCGGCGAAGACGTCGCCACGCGCGTCGCGCTGGAGAACCGGCTCGACTACTTGACGACGCTCGAGCGCGAGGAAGACGCGGTTCGTCGTGTGGAAGTCTCCGAAGACGCCTTGCAAGGCATCCTGAACCTCCGAGCCGATTGGAATGCGGCGAGCGTTCAAGGAAAGCCGCTGAAGTTCGACGCGACGACTTGGGGGCTCGGTCTCGACTACACACTGCCTTGGGAACGGCTTCCTGAGCGCAACGCGTGGCGCGAATCGATCGTGCGTCGGGAGGCCGCGCGTCGCGCCAGCGTCGAGTCCGAGGATCGCATTCGCGCCGATTTACGCGACGACCTGCGGCAGACGGTGACACAGCTCGAGGCGCGAGAGATCCAGGAGAACGCGGTTCAACTGGCCGAACGACGCATCGAGAACACGCGCTTGCAACTCGACGCAGGTCGCGCGAATACGCGCGACCTGCTCGAGGCCCAGGAATCCCTGCTCTCCGCGCAGAACTCGGCCACCGCGACGCGTATCGACTACACTCTGGCTCGGATGGGGCTCTATCTCGACATGGAGCTCCTGCGGCTCGACGAGACGGGGATCCGTTTGATCGAGCCCGGAACTCTGGAGGGCGAATGAGCTCGAAAAAAGGCACGAATCCCTGGATCTGGATCGCGCTGGTCGTCGTGGGCGGCAGCGCGTTCGGCGCTTGGAAAGCCGGCTGGATCGGCGCGGCGGAGCAGCAAGAGCAACTCGGCGCGGCCGTCGAGCGGAAGACGCTCGTCATCAGCGTCGTCCAACGCGGCAACCTGGCCTCGAAGGACGCGCTCTCGATCAAGAGCGAGATCGAGGGCCAGATCACGATCCTCTCCCTGATCGAGGAGGGGACGATGGTGAAGCCCGGCGACCTGCTGTGCGAGCTCGATGTCTCCGAGCTGCGTGACCGAAGGGTGGCGCAGGAGATCTCGGTCCAGAACGCCGAAGCGTCCTACGTCAAGTCGAAGGCTCAGTTCGAGATCCAAGAGAGTCAGAACAAGAGCGACATCGAATCGGCTGAGCGCAAGTTGCTCTTCGCGCAGAAGGACAAGGAGAAGTACCTCGAGGGCGACTTGGCCCAGTCGATGGCCAAGGCGCAGGAGTCGATCACGCTGGCCGAGGCCGAGAAGAAGAAGGCCCAGAACGCCCACGACTGGTCGAAGAAACTCGAGGAGAAGGGCTTCCTGACGAAGACAGAACTCGAGCGCGACCAACTCGAGTTCCAGCGCGCCGAAGTGCAGCTCTTGCAGGCGCTACGCGCGCTCGACCTCCTGAAGCGCTACGACGATCCACGCAAGCAGATCGAGGTGGTGGCGAACGTCCAAGAAGCCGATCGCGGGCTCGACCGCGCGAAGTTGCAAGCGCAGGCGCGACTCGCCGATTACGAATCCGGTCTCCTGACGAGCAAGTCGAAGCTCGATCTCGAGAAGGAGAAGTTCCAGAAGATCATCGACCAGATCGGCAAGGGCCGGTTGCTCGCGACCCAGCCGGGGATGGTGGTCTACGCGCGCGTCGAGGGCGGCGGTCGCATGGGCGGCAGCGAACCGATCCAGGTCGGCACGCAGGTGCGCGAGCGGCAGGAGATCCTCTCGATCCCGCGCTCGACCGGCGTCATCGTCGAGGCTTCGGTGCACGAATCCGTGCTCAAGCAGGTCATGGTCGGCAAGCCGTGCAAGATCGTCGTCGACGCACTGTCCGGTCAGGACTTCGAAGGTCGCGTGACGTTCGTGGCGTTGCTCGCCGACAAGGGCAGTTGGTGGGCGAACCCCAACTCGCGCCTGTACCGCACGGAAATCCAAGTGCTGAACCCGCACCCCGACATGCGTCCCGGCATGTCGTGCGGCATCGAGATCCTGTCCGAGGTCGTGCCCGATGCGCTCGTTACGCCGCTGCAATCGATCTTCCTCGACGAGGGCAAGACGATCGCGTTCGTCGTGCGCGGTCAGGGACACGAGCAACGCAGCGTGAAGACCGGCCGCAGCAGCCAGACGCTCGTCGAGATCGTCGACGGCCTGAAGTCGGGCGAGGTCGTGCTCCTCTCGCCGCCGGCGGGTTTCACTCCGAAAGCGAGTGAGGCGACAAAGGACCTCTCGTCGTTCCCCGAGATGCAATCGCCGGATGCGCAGGCGCCGCAAGCCCGACCCAACGGGGTCGGCGGCGAGACACGTCCGCGCGGCGACGGGGCTCAGCGGCCGCGCGGCGAAGGACGTGCGCGGCCGACGGGGACGGCGGGAGATGGGACAGCCGGACAGGCCACCGCCGCACCGGTCAGCGCAGGACCGGTCAGCGCAGGGCAGGTCAGCGGAGGACAGGTCAGCGCAGGGCAGGGCAGCGAGTCCTCTGTTCCCGCCGGCAGCGGCCGCTCGCGACCCCGCCGCGACCCATCGTCGGACACTGCGAAGACCCCGGAAGCGCCGAAGCCCGAATCGGGCGCGCCGACCCCGCCGCCGACCCCGCCGCCGACCCCGCCGCCGACCCCGCCGCCGACCCCGTCGCCGACCGAGCCGCCGACCGAGCCGCCGACCGAGCCGGCAAAGACCAACGCTACCGAGACTCGCCCGCGCCCGCGCCCGGGCGGTGGCGGATGAGCGGGAGGGAGCCCGTCGCGGACCTGCGCGACATCACGCGCGTCTACCGGATGGGCGGGCACGAGGTGCGCGCTCTCGACGGTTTCTCCTTCACGTTCAAGAAGGGCGAGTACTGGTCGATCATGGGCAGCTCGGGTTCGGGCAAGTCCACGTTGCTGAACCTGCTCGGCTGCATCGATCGCGCGACGACGGGCTCGTACAAGGTGCGCGGTCAAGAGGTCGAGACTCTCGACGATGATCAACTCTCGGAATTGCGCAGTCGCGAGATCGGCTTCGTGTTCCAGTCCTACAACCTGATTCCGCAGCTCGACGTGCTCGAGAACATCCTCGTCCCGCTCTTCTACCAGGACAACCCGCCGGAGGACGGCGAGGAGCGCGCGCGAATGCTCGCCGACCGCGTTGGTCTCGGTTCCCGTTTGAGTCACAAGCCGATGGAGCTCTCCGGCGGTCAGCAACAGCGCGTGGCGATCGCGCGCGCGCTCGTGAACGACCCGGCGATCGTCCTGGCGGACGAAGCGACGGGCAACTTGGACAGCAAGACTGCCCTCGAGATCCTGGCGCTCTTCGACGAACTGCACGCCGAAGGCAAGACGATCCTGCTCGTTACGCACGAGCCGAAGGTCGGTGATCGCGCCGAGCGCACGCTGCGCCTGCGTGACGGACGTATCGACGAAGTGTCGGAGAACCGCATCGGTCTCGCAGCGGGCGGAGGTGCACCGTGAAGCGTGCGTCCTTGCTCGGCACAGTGCGGCTCGGCGTGAACAGTCTGCTGCTGCACAAGCTACGCAGCATCCTGACGACGCTCGGGGTTCTTTTCGGTGTCTCGAGCGTGATCGCGATGCTCGCGATCGGCGAAGGCGCCAGCGAAGAAGCGCAGGAACAGATTCGCAAGCTCGGCAGTCGCAACGTGATCTTGCGCAGCGTCAAGCCGGCCGAGGACCTCGTGCGCGGCGGCGAAGCGACACGCGTCTCGAGCTACGGTCTCACGGACACGGACTTCGCGCGCGTCGCAGAGACGTTCCCGGGCGTGTTGCGCGCCGTGCCCGTGCGCCAGCTCCAACAAGAGGTGCGCTTGAACGATCGCGCGTTGAATCCGCGCGTTCTGGCCACGACACCCGCGTACGTCGACGTCACCGGTCGTCCCTTGTCCGAGGGCCGTTTCATCTCGGTCGAGGACCAACTGCGCTTCGCGAACGTGTGCGTGCTCGGCTACGAGGTCGCGCGGTTCCTGTCGCCGTTCGAATCGACGATCGGGAAGCGCATCAAGATCGGGGCGGAGTACTTCACGTGCGTCGGCGTGCTCCTGCCGCGCGTGCCGCTCGGCGCGGATCAGCCGCAACCGGGCGCGGACGTCACGGGCGAACTCTTCATCCCGCTCGAGACCGGGCGTCGTTGGTTCGGTGACATCCAGACCAAGATCCGCTCGGGTTCGCGCGAGATGGAGGAGGTCCAGCTTCACGAAGTCATCGCTGAATCCGAGAGCGACGAAGCGGTGCCGGTCGTGGCTGCGGCAGCGCGCGAGATGCTGTCGCGTCAACACAAACAGATCGACTACGAGGTCGTGGTCCCGCTCGAGCAGTTGCTGCGCGCGCAGGAAACCAAGCGCATTTTCACGATCGTGTTGAGCTCGATCGCGGCGATCTCGCTGCTCGTCGGCGGCATCGGGATCATGAACGTGATGCTCGCGACCGTGACCGAGCGCACACGCGAGATCGGGATCCGCCGCGCGTTGGGTGCGAAGAAGAGCCACATCGTCACGCAGTTCCTGGTCGAGACGGTCGTCCTCTCGATCGGCGGCGGGCTGCTCGGGATCGCGCTCGGACTCCTGATCCCGGTGCTCGTCGAACGCTTCGCGGACATGCGCACGATCGTGACGCCGACGGCGCCTCTGCTCGCGTTCGCGATCTCGGCCGCGATCGGCATCGTGTTCGGGCTCTATCCCGCGTGGCGCGCGGCGAACATGGATCCGGTCGAGGCGTTGCGGCACGAGTAGTCGTGGATGCCCGCGAGTTCGGCAGCGAACGGCACTTCTCGGCCGATTCAGCTGGTTGGCGCTCGCAGGGCGAGCGCTTGCGCGACGTGGCTGACCGCCACTTGCTCCTTCTCGTCGAGATCCGCGCAGGTCCGCGCGACGCGACGTAACGACTGGATCGCGCGCGCGGAGAGCGACCTGCGAGCCGCGGCGTCCGTGAGTAATCGCCGCGAGCGATCGTCGAGCGCCGCGTGCTCGTCGAGCCCGTCCGCGCTGAGGTCAGCGTTGCGCTTGCCCGACTGACGGTGAAGTGCGCGCTCGACTGCCGCGCGCACGCGGGCCGCGACCGCGCATTCGGTCGCCGTAGGATCGACGCGACGTTCCTCGGGACGCCGCAAGAGTTCCTCCGCATCGGTCGCCGCGACCTCGACCACGAGGTCGATGCGATCGAGCAACGGCCCCGAAATCCGGTTGCGATAGCGCTCGATCGCCGTCGGCGGACACCGACACGGCACGCGCGGATGCCCACGATAGCCGCACGGACATGGGTTCATCGCCGCGACGAGCTGGAAGCGCGCGGGCAAGTCCACCCGTTGCGTAGCGCGCGAGATCGTGATCGTCCCGCTCTCGATCGGTTCGCGCAGCGCTTCGAGCACGTCGCGGCGGAACTCGGGGAGTTCGTCGAGAAATAGTACGCCTCCGTGCGCAAGGGTGATCTCGCCCGGCGTCGCCGCGGGACCGCCGCCCACGAGTCCGGCGTAGCTCGTCGTGTGGTGTGGCGAACGGAACGGCCGCTCGCGCGCGAGACCGCCAGGCCAACGACCCGCGGCGGACAGGACGCGTGTGATCGCGAGTCGTTCCTCGAGATCTGGTGGCGGAAGGAGTCGCGGGAGTCGCCGCGCCAACATGCTCTTGCCCGCGCCGGGTGGCCCGACCAGCAGGATCGCGTGACCGCCGGCAGCCGCGGCGGCGAGCGCGAGCTTCGCGTCGACGAGCCCGCGCACGTCGTCGAGCGAGCGTTCGCCCACGTGACTCGTCACGGCGTACTCCTCCGGTTCAGCTCGCGGCAAGGCGCGGGCTCCGGCGACGTGCGCGACGACTTGCGCCAAGTTCTCGGCGCCGAACGCTTCGATCGCGGGATACGCCGCTGCTTCGGCTGCCGTGGCGACTGGACCGAACAGGCGCGTGATCCCACGCTCCTTCGCCGCGATGGCAGCGGCCAATCCGCCAGGAACGGCGTGCAGGCGTCCGTCGATCCCGAGTTCGCCGAGGAAAATCGCGCCGCGCAACACCCGCGGATTGAAGTGCCCCGATGCGGCGGCCGCCGCGAGCGCGAGCGGTAGATCGAGGATCTCGCCCGACTTGCGCCGGGCCGCGGGCACGAGGTTCAGGAAGAGCCGACCCGGCGCGAGGTGGAGACCGTTCTCGGACAGTGCACACTGGATGCGCCCCTTGCTCTCGCGCAGCACGGAATCCGGGAGGCCCGTGAGCAGGATCTCCGTGCCGCCCTTCTCCTTGGGCTCGACGTTGGCCTCGACGGTGACGAGTTCCGCGCCCGCTCCGAAGAGCGAGGCGCCCAGGCAGCGGACGGTCCTCATGACCACCTGACGCTCGGAACTCGCGGCGGTCGCGCCAGGAATCTGCGTCCACGAGACCGGGGAACGGCGTAAGTCCCTCCGCTGACTTGCCCTCAAGGGCTTGGCCGACGATCTTCGCGGGCCCGAAATCCCGCGGTTCCCCCCCCCCCCGCAAGACGTCCCCCGATGAGCGAGTACTACGACAAGAAGGACCTAGCCGCGTTCCCGTCGATTGGCGAAGCGGCGCCCGAGCTCGCCCGGAAGTTCTTCGACTGGTACGGCGCCACGTTCGCCGACGGAGCGTTGTCCGCGCGCGAGAAGTCGTTGATCGCGCTGGCCGTCGCGCACGCCGTGAAGTGCCCGTACTGCATCGACGCCTACACGGGCGACGCGCTTTCGAAGGGCTACGACCTCGACCAGATGACCGAGGCCGTGCACGTCGCGGCCGCCATCACGGGTGGCGCTGCGTTGGTCCACGGCGTGCAGATGCGCAAGCACGCCGCCAAGGTCTCGATGTGAGCGTGGGAGCCGTACGTTGATCATCACGTTGCCCACCTTGCAGGCGAGCGGCGCGCCGCTCGCGAGCGCTGCCGAGCAGTTGCGCGTTCTCGATGCGTTGCGGATACCGCGCGGTGACTTCGACGAGCGCCTCGCCGCGAGTGGCATGCATCCGCTCACGGCGCTTGGAATCCAGGTCTTCCAGGTCAACGTCGGTCGCGTCTGCAATCAGACGTGCAATCACTGTCACGTCGACGCCGGACCGACGCGCACGGAATCGATGAGCACGGAGACGGCGGAGCTCGCGCTGCGCGTCCTCGCGCGGACGACGATCCCTACCGTCGACATCACGGGCGGCGCGCCCGAGCTGTGCCCCGTCTTCGAGCGACTCGTGGAGGGCTCACGCGCGCTCGGCCGACACGTGATCGACCGCTGCAACCTGACGATCCTCACGTTGCCGCGCTTCGCGGCCTTGCCGGCATTCCTCGCACGGAACGAAGTCGAGGTCGTGGCGTCATTGCCGCACTATCGACAAGCGAATACGGACCGTCAGCGGGGCGACGGCGTGTTCGCGCGCTCGATCGAGGGATTGAGACGCTTGAACGAAGTCGGCTACGGGATGAAGCCAGGCTTGCGACTCGTGCTGGTGACGAACCCGGTCGGCGCGATCTTGCCGAGCGCTTCGCAAGCGACGCTGGAAGCCGAGTGGAAGCGCGAGATGCGCCGTCTCCATGGGATCGAGTTCGACGCGCTGATCGGAATCACCAACATGCCGATCGCTCGGTACCTCGAGTGGTTGTCGACGAGCGGTAACCTCGCGAGCTACATGGAGCAACTCGCAGCGGCTTACAACCCGGTCGCTGCGGCGGGCGTGATGTGCCGCACGACGCTCTCGATCGGTTGGGACGGTCGCCTGTTCGATTGCGATTTCAACCAGATGCTCGAGCTCGAAACGGGCTTCGGCGCGCCGCGACACCTGGC
>JAYTBY010000879.1:0-2388 GCA_043736755.1 Planctomycetota bacterium
CTCGAGCCGCGTCGTATCGAGCCGCGGCAAGCGTGGATCGTCCACGACGAACAGCATCCGGTTCGTCCACAGCCCCACGCAGCGCGCGCGTCGGTTTCTGAGCCAGGCAGCCACGTCCGCGCCCAGATCGGGCCGTGCGCCTTCGCTTCGCAAGCGTCGGAGCTGGATGAGGGCCCGCGCCGGATCGGGCGCCAGCCCGCCGTCGCTGCGGACGATCCTGTGCCAGGGTCGCGGGTCTCCGGTCGGTACGGCTGCCACGGCGCGCCCGGCCGCTCTTGCCGCCGCAGGGCGGCCCGCGAGCCGGGCCAATTCGGCAAATGAGGCTGTCCGTCCCGCGCTCACGCGGGTCAGGGCCTCCAGGTAGGGATTCTCGGTCATCGGTGTGTGTCCTCCTCTCGCTTGACGCTCCGGATCCGCGTCGGTCGCGGCTGAACCGTGACTTTGTTTCGCGTCTCAGCGATCCTGTGCGGCTCGCGAGAGCGCGACCGATGTCCCTGACCCGCATCTTGTCCAAGGCGTCCGCGCCTCTTCCCGAAGGCTCCGGCGAGCTGCGTCGCGTCCATGTGGTGACCTTCGGGTGCCAGATGAACAAGTACGACTCGCAGCTCGCGGAGGGCCGCTTCCGCCGCGCGGGCTACGCGACGACCGAGTCGATGGACGACGCCGACGTCGTGCTCTTCAACACATGCTCGGTGCGCGAACACGCCGAAGAACGCACGTTCTCGTGGCTCGGTGAGCTGAAGCGCGTGAAGGAGCAGCGCCCCGACCTCGTCGTCGGCGTGATGGGTTGCATGGCGCAGCGCGTGGGGGAGGAGATCTTCCAACGCGCAGGGCACGTCGATCTCGTCGCCGGCACGCGGCAGTTCGGCAGTCTTCCTGAACTCGTCAGCGAAGTTCTCGCCGCACGCGCAAGTGGTCACCGCGCGCGCGTCGTCGCATTGGGCATGGAGGACGACCTCGTGCTCGATCGCAGCGGCGAAACGTGGGACGGCGGCAACCACGCGTGGTTGACCGTGATGCGTGGGTGCGACCTGAACTGCACGTACTGCATCGTCCCGACGGTTCGCGGGCGCGTACTCAGCTATGGGATCGATCACCTCGTGCGCGAGGCGCGGCAGTACGTGGACCGGGGCGTGAGCGCGATCACGTTGCTCGGTCAGACGGTGAACAGCTATGGCGAGGACGTTCCCGCACCGATAGCTCTCGAGCGTCGTTGGAGCGGACGTCAAGGTCGTCCGGGCCTCGCGGATCTATTGCGCGAGCTGCAGACGATCGACGGGTTGGCGCGCATCCGCATGATCACGGCGCATCCGAGTTACGTGACGGAAGCGCTGGCCGAAGCCATTCGCGACTGCGACAAAGTCGAACGCTTCCTGCCGCTGCCTGTGCAGTCGGGTTCCGACGCGGTTCTCCGCGCGATGAAGCGCGGGTACACGACGGACCTCTACCGGAAGCGCATGGACATCCTGCGTTCGCGCGTGCCCGACGTGGAGCTCTCCACGGACTGGATCGTCGGGTTCCCGGGCGAGACCGACGCGGACTTCGACGCGAGCGAGGCGTTCCTCGACGAGCAGTCGCACGCGGTGAACTATGTCTTCAAGTACAGCCCGCGACCGGGGACGAGTGCAGCCGATCGACTGACGGACGACATCCCCGAGGACGTCAAGAAAGAGCGCAATCAGCGGATGCTACGCGCGGCGGAACGGGCGGGTTTGCGCCGCCACTCGGCGCACGTCGGCTCGACGCGACGCGTGCTCGTCGACGTCGTGTCGGACCGTGGCGCGGACACAGTGCTCGGGCGCAGCGAACACGGACTCACGGTCGCGCTGAAGGGCGGATCCGAGCTGATCGGCCGCATCGTCGGCGTGCGGATCGAGAGCGCGAGTGCGTTCGCACTCTCCGGTTCGTTGGTGGTTTGACGACGCCGGTCGGGACGGAGACCCGAGTCGGCTTCAATCGCGTCCGACTTCGAACTCGACCTCGGGGTGTGTGCGCCGAAACGTCCACGCGATAGCGCCCGGCCGCGCCAAGCCGGTGTATTCGCCGCGCACAGAACAGAGAGCGACGTCGACGACCACGACGCGATCCTCGTGGGGAATCGCCACGAACGCGTTGCGTCCGCTCGGGTCGAGAACCGCGCGCCACGGAGAGTGGCCGCTCGAATCGGGGATCGCGACGCGAATGCGTCGGCTGTCCGCTTCTCCGACGAGGATCAGTGATCCGCTGTCCGGTTCGCTCGCGACGAGCGTGTCCGCATGGCGCGTTGGGGCCAGCGCGATCGAGCCCTCGAACGAACCCGCGATACTCCGGCCCGCGCTCCACAACGAGGCGTGTCCGTCCACGTCGAGCGCGACCGTCGTAGCTTCGAAGTCCGCGCCGCGCGCGAGG
>JAYTBY010000880.1:0-2385 GCA_043736755.1 Planctomycetota bacterium
ATCCGCGATGGCGCAACGCACATGGAGTGGTTCTTCGGGCCGAAAGGCTTGAAGGTGTCCGAGATCGGCGCGCGTCCGGCAGGCGAGCGCATCTGGGACTTGCACGCAGCCGGGAACGAGTTCGACCTCTACGGCGCGTGGGCCGACGCGGTGCTGCATGGTCGAGCTTCGGGGACTCCGACACGCAAGTACGCGACGGGCTCGATCCAGATTCGGCCGCCGAAGGACGGCGTTTTCACGGGGCACGAAGGCGTCGAACGCGTGAAGCGCGCACTCGGTGACGCCCTCCTCGAATGCGAAGTGCCGCCGCCCGGCGCGAAGACTCGAGCCTTGACCGACGGCTGGCACGCGAACACGTGGTTCCGCGTGCGCGACGAGGACTACGACCGGTTGCAGCGCACGCTCGAGTTCGTGGGGCGCGCGGTGCTGCCACGCGTGGGCTGAGGTGCGTTCGAGGCGGATGGGGCCACGTGAGGCCCTCGGTCCACAGACCTGCCACGCTGTAAGCCACGAAGAAGAAGGGCCTTTCGGCCAAGTGTGCAGTATCAAAGTCTGACTGTGAAACTGTACGACAGGGGGCCGCGACACGTTGTCATCGGCACCGGTCGAGCCCAGCCACATCGAGTGGCGCGAGGCCTATGCAGGGTCCGAGACGCATTCGGTCGCAGGAACACACGACGATTCGCGGCGCGACGTCGGCGTGGTCGGGTGGGATCGAGATTCGCTCGTGATGCAACCGATCGATCCGGCATCGCAGTCCCCAGGCCTCACCTCGATGGTGTCATCGCGCACTGACGAGTGAGTCGCCTCGAGCGAGGCTGACCGCGATCGGTCAGCCCCTCGATTCGAGTGAAACGAGATGACCAGGCCCATGCCGAGCAGACCGTCGCAATCACTGCGCCCAGATGACCTTCACCGCGTTGGAGAGGTTGAACCCATCCACCGTGCAGAACGCCGCAGTGTTGCGATACCAAGCTTGGTAGAAGCGCGTCGCGCCAACGGCCGGTATCTGACCGCGCACGTGGATGAGTGCGTCCGCACCTGTCGGATACTGCGCCGTCCCCGCCACCGTCGGCTTCACGCCGAGTCGGATCACGGAACCGATGACGCAGCGCGAGCCGTCGCCGAACGAGAAGACCTCGACCGGGCTGCTGTTGCCTTGGAAGAAGAGGCACGTCGTCGTGGGCGGCAGGCCGAGCACGTCGAGCGCGAACGTGTCGCCGGTAACGCGCGGAACTCCGCTCGTGCGCAGCAGACCACCGCCGGTGTTGAACGAGTTGTTGCAGCCGCGTCCGGGTAGCCCGACGTTGCTGCACGGACACGGGAGCTCGTTCGGCCCGTTCGAGCACACGTTCGCGGCGAACGTGCGATTCAGGACGATGACCGTGTCCGCGCCGGCTCCCGGGCCGGTGCAGAGAAAGAGCCGCGCACCCGTGGCGTCGAAGTCCATTCCGCCGAGCACGGTGCCGCCGTTGACGAGGAACGGAGTCAGGTCGATCGTCGACACGATGTTCCCCGTCGTGAGGCTGATTTCGTGCATGAAGTCGCCCACTTCGGTGAGCACGTAGCACGCATTCGTGTGCGGGTCGAACGCGACGTCGACCATGCGCGTCGTGATGGCCGGGTTGATCGGCACGGTTTGCACGATCGCTCCGTTGCCGGCGGAGATGTGCCGCAGTTCGGTGCCCCCGTTGAACACCGCGCCACTCACGACCCAGAGCGCGCCGGTGATGTCGAAATCGGCACCGGTGGCTTCGTGCGCAGTGCCGAAGTCCGTGACGAGCGCACCCGCCGGGCTCAGGCGGCCGCCCTCGTTCTCGCTGATCGGGCTGAACACGAAGAGGCTCGATGCGATCGAGGTTGAGCCGACCGCCAACCCGTCGGGCCCTTGGTCAAGACCCGGGATGGTCGAAGGATCGACCGTGCTCGTCAGCGCGCCCGATGTGGGATCGATCGAGCGCAACTGTCCGTTCGAGAGACCGTCGGCGATCCACAGGCGGTTCGAGGACATGTGGAACGCCAAGTCGCCACAGGCGCCGATGTTGAGCGCCGTGATGTCGAGGTTCGTGCCTTGCGTGAGCGTAAGCACATCCGCTCGTGCAGTCGTGGTAGCGACCGAGGCGGACAGGAGGAGCAGCAGGTTTCGGAAGGAACTCATGGAGGTCGTCGAGGCAGTGCTGGGTGAGCCGCTCCCTCGAAACGTCGAGCGTCGACGGGGAGATGCTGGAGGGTTTGGAGCCGCCGCACGCGATCCGCACGGGGTCGATAAGGTCTGTCCGCCCCGCGCCGGCATCTTTCAGGGAGCTGCAAATTCAGCGCTGATTCGTGCGACGCAGGCCTGCGGCCGAGCATCCTGCGTCCCGGAGCGCACCGGCACTCGCCGAG
>JAYTBY010000881.1:0-5208 GCA_043736755.1 Planctomycetota bacterium
AGTCTAGGGGATCGAACCGCGTGGGTCCCCTGCCTGCGCGGCAAATCGACCATCTTTCGGAACGACGCTCGAGCGAGCCTGGAGACGGCGTGCGGTGCGCGGATCGAACGTCGGCAGGTCGAGGTCCGGGGACGCCAGGGTCCCCTCGCGCTTCTCACCGACGCGCGCTCCGCGGCCAACGCGCAGGCCGGCTGCGAGGAGCCCCGCGCGCACGTCCGTCGCCGCGCTGTAGGTCGAGAGCCGACTGCCCGGCGCCATGTGCGCGGCGATGGCGGCTAGGAAGTCCCGCGACCACAGATCGGGTTCGACCCGCGGCGAGAACGGGTCGAGGAACACGGCGTCGAAGCGTGTCGCGCTCGGCAACGCTGCAAGGCTCGCACGCGCGTCGCCGAGGACGAGGCGCAGATGTCCGTTTGCGAGCGGAACCGAGTCCGTTGCGCGCGCAGCGAGCGCTGCCCGGAGCGCGCGTCGGACGTGCGTGTGCCACCGATCGAGGTCGGCAGGCTCGCGCGGCGCCGCCGCGACGTGCGCCAGGAGATCCGCGTCGCGCTCGAAACTGGTCGCATCGAGATCCACGCCGGTTCCATCGAGCGCTTCGAGTGCCGCCGCGAGATTGAGTCCGAGCCCGGTCCCGATGTCGAGCAGGCGCAAGGACCTCACGTTGGCGCTCGCGAGCTCGAACGCGCGCTCGCGCAGGCGACACTCGCCGGCGTACCGCTCACGCGCCTGCGTCCACGCACCCGAGAGCGAGTGGAACGTCTCACCGTGCGCGCCGTGCGCGAACGTCGACGAACCGTCGGCCGTAAGGCGCTCGATCCAACGCGCGGTCATCGCGCGCGGGCCCGCGACGCGCGACGACGCGCTCGGAATGGCCGATCGAGCCAAGCCACAGCGAACGCGGTGAGGGCGAGGAGTAGGCCGGGAGCCGCGAGCCACCCCGGCGAAAATCGCTCCGAGCCCGCGATCGCGTGCTCGCCGAGGGCGACGAAGAGGGACGCGAGCATGGTGCACAGCGCGAGCCCCACCACGTCGAGGAACACGGCGAGTCGCCCCATCGTCGCAGCGCGGCGTTCCGGCGCGAGCCAATACTCCTTCTCGGGCAAGTTCACCCACGCCGACGGTACGGTCGGCAACCACGTCGCGAGTCCGCCGAACAAGCCGGCCATGCACGCGAGCGTCGCCAACGCGAGCGCCGTGAAGCCCACGCGCCCGAGCGCGTCGCGCGGATTGCCGGCGAAGTCGAAGCTAGTCGCGAACTGTTCCGGCAGCACGCCCCAGCGCCCCGCGAACCAGAGTCCGACGAGGACGAGCGGGACGAGCATGAGCGCGCGACGCAGAGGCATTCCGCATCAACTTAGCGTCCCCGCTCCAACGCGTGGGAAACCGGGACGTTCAAGGATCCTGGCCGCCCTTTCTTCCGTTGGCCACGTGCACTGTCGCGGTCACGAGCGGACTGTCCCACGGCCGAAGAGACGTCCAGCGCGTCTGGCGGCCAGCAGAGCTCATCGTTCTAGCTCGTCGTGTTGCCGAGCCTCTTCGAGCGACTCAACCGACGGGAACCGCCGCACGCGCGCTCGCGAGCAGGCCCGCGGCCTTGAGGGCCTTCTCCATCTCTTCGCCGAGTCGCGCCGGGCTCTTGCACATGTGCACGCCCGCTTTCTCGAGGGCTGCGACCTTGTCCGCCGCGCTGCCTTGTCCGCCCGAGATGATCGCGCCGGCGTGTCCCATCCGACGTCCGGGCGGAGCGGTCTGCCCCGCGATGAAGCCGACCATCGGCTTCTTCACGTTCTTCTGGATGTACTCGGCCGCGCGTTCCTCGGCGTTGCCCCCGATCTCGCCGATCATGACGATCGCGTCCGTCTCGGGGTCCGCGTTGAACGCGGTGAGCACGTCGACGAAGTTCGTCCCGTTCACCGGGTCGCCGCCGATCCCGACGCACGTCGATTGACCGATGCCGCGGCTCGTGAGCTGCCACACGGCTTCGTACGTCAGCGTGCCCGAGCGCGACACGACACCGACGCGACCCGCGCGGTGGATGTAGCCCGGCATGATGCCGATGCGGCACTTCGCTTTGGGCGTGATGACGCCGGGGCAGTTCGGTCCGACGAGACGCGTCTTGTTCCCGGGCTGCCCCAGTCGCTCGACGACCTTGACCATGTCGAGCACCGGAATGCCCTCCGTGATCGCGACGACGAGTTCGATCCCCGCGTCGATCGCCTCGAGGATCGCGTCCGCCGCGAACGCCGGCGGCACGAAGACGACGCTGGCGTTCGCCCCGGCCTTCTCGCGCGCTTCGTGGCAGTTCTTGAAGACAGGCAGGCCGAGGTGCGTGGTCCCGGCCTTCTTCGGGTTCACGCCGCCCACCATCTTGGTGCCGTACTCCAGGCTCTTTTCGGTGTGGAACGAGCCGAAGTCGCCCGTCATACCCTGACAGATCAAGCGCGTGTTCGCGTCGACGAAGATGCTCATCGTGGTGTCCTACTTCTTCCCTGCAGCGACTGCGGCACAGATCTTCTTCGCGGCATCGTCGAGGTCCGTCCCCGAGACGATCGGCAATCCCGATTCGGCCAGCATCTTGCGACCGAGCTCCACGTTCGTGCCTTCGAGGCGCACGACGAGCGGGACCTTCAGGTCGATCTGTCGCGCAGCCGTGATCACGCCCGTCGCGATCACGTCGCACTTCATGATGCCGCCGAAGATGTTGACGAGGACGCCTTTCACCTGCGCGTCGCCGAGCAAGATGCGGAACGCGGCCGTCACCTTCTCCGCGGTCGCGCCGCCGCCGACGTCGAGGAAGTTGGCCGGCGATCCGCCGTAGAGCCCGATCACGTCCATCGTCGCCATCGCCAGACCGGCGCCGTTCACCATGCAGCCGATGTTCCCGTCGAGCGCGATGTACGAGAGGTCGTACTTGCTGGCCTCGATCTCCTTCGCGTCCTCTTCGTCGAGATCGCGCAGAAGGAGCAGGTCCTTGTGGCGGAACAGCGCATTGCTGTCGAAGACCATCTTCGCGTCGAGCGCGAGCAGTTGGTTTTGCTTCGTGACGATCAGCGGATTGATCTCGGCGATCGAGCAGTCGAGCTCGACGTAGGCCTTCGCGAGAGCCTGCAACATGCGCGTTGCCTGCGGCTCGAGTCCGGGCGCCATCTTCACGCCGCGCGTGAGCTTCTGGACGTCGGCGGGCAAGAGTCCCTTCGCCGGTGAGAACGACGCCTTGACGATTTTCTCCGGGTGGTGCGCCGCGACCTCTTCGATATCGACGCCGCCCTCGGACGACATCATCACGACGGGCTTGCGCGTCTCGCGATCGAGCGCGATCCCGAGGTAGTACTCCTTCAGGATGTCGCTGCCTTTCTCGACCCACACGCGGCGGACGAGCTGACCCTCGGGGCCCGTCTGGTGCGTGATGAGCTTCATGCCGAGGATCGCGGCCGCTGCCGCGCGACATTCGTCCTCGGATCGGACGAGCTTGACGCCGCCGCCTTTGCCGCGACCACCGGCGTGGATCTGCGCCTTGACGACGGCGACAGCGACCTTCAGGTCGCGGAACGCCTGCACCGCCTCCTCGACCGTCGTCGCGAGGCGCCCCTCGGGGACGGGCACGCCGAAGCGCGCCAGCAGGGACTTGGCCTGGAACTCGTGGATCTTCATGGGTGGGCCCGACGCTCCGTGCGGGGAAAACGAGGCGGAGAGCCTAGCGGCGGACGCACGAGGATGGAACCGCTCATGCGTCGTTGCACTCCATGAGGGCGGCTGTTCCGATCTCCTCTCCATGGTCCCCCACGACAAGACGACGACGGCGGGAGCCCTGCTCGTCGATCGCGATCTCGAAGCCCTCCTCGGATCCGCGATCCGCGTCCGCGAGGGCGCGCCGGCGATCCACCGCGCGCAAGTGTCCCCGGCGAGCCTCGATCTGCGCCTCGGCGCGCGGGCGTGGCGGATCCGGTCTGGTTTCCTGCCCGGGCCGGGCACGGTCGAGGCACGCATCGACGAGCTCTCGCTGGGCGAGATCGACCTCACACGCGGGGCGGTGCTCGAGCGCGGCATTCCCTACCTGGCCGAGATCGAGGAAGAGCTTGCGCTGCCGCCTGATCTGCGCGCGCGTTTCAACCCGCGCAGTTCGACCGGCCGCTGCGACGTCTTCACGCGCGTCCTGTGCTCGAACCACCCGCGCTTCGACGAAGCCCCGGCCGGCTACCGCGGACGAGTGTGGATCGAGATCGCGCCGTTGTCGTTCCCCGTGCGACTCGCGCGCGGCGATCGGCTCGCACAATTGCGGCTCGCCCGCGGGAACGCCGCGCTCGATGCGCGCGAACTGCGCGCACTGCATGCTCGTTTCGCCCTCGTCCACGACGCGCACGGTTCGGCGGAGGCGACGATCGACGACGAAGGCGCGCTCGCACTCACCGTCGGGCTCAGCCGTCGCGATCCCGCCGGTTGGCGCGCGGCCTCGCACACGGAGGTCGTCGAATTCGCGACCGAAGGCGCTCACGACCCGGCCGATTTCTTCGAGCCCGTGCACGCGCGCAACGGCCGCTGCATCCTCGAGCCCGGCAGCTTCTATGTCTTCGCGAGCCGCGAACGCCTCGCGATCCCGCCCGATCACGCGGCCGAGATGTTGCCGATCGACGTCGGTGTCGGCGAGCTGCGCAACAACTACGCGGGCTTCTTCGACAACGGTTTTGGGTGCGGAGCCGGCGGCGAAGCACGTGGGACCCCCGCCGTGCTCGAAGTGCGCGCGCACGACGTGCCGTTCCTCGTCGAGGACGGCCAACCGTTCTGTCGGCTGCGCTACTTCCGCACGAACGGGCGACCGGATCGCTTGTATGGCGAGGGCCGCAGCGCGAGCTATCGGAACCAGGACCTGACTCTGGCGCGCTGTTTCCGCGCGCAAAGTTCGACATGAGCACGAAGGCGCCGCTCGTGATCGTCCTCGCCGGCCCGAACGGCGCGGGCAAGACGACAGCATCCGAGCGGCTCTTGCGCGACCGCCTCGAAGTCTCCGAGTTCGTGAATGCGGACGTGATCGCGCGCGGTCTGTCGGGGTTCGGTTCCGAGCGAGCGGCGATGGCCGCTGGCCGAATCATGCTCGCGCGCTTGGACGCACTGGCCGCACGGCGAGCCGACTTCGCGTTCGAGACGACGCTCGCCAGTCGCACGTTTGCACCGTGGCTGGTTCGACGCTGCCACGAGGGTTACGAGTTCCAC
>JAYTBY010000882.1:0-2381 GCA_043736755.1 Planctomycetota bacterium
CTGCAACTCGATCTTGCAGGAGGAGCAACGCCGCGCGCCGGAGGGCGGCAAGGCCCCCGCGGCCGCCGGTTCGTCGACGGCGGGCGCGCGACGCGCGCCGGGGACCGCGGATGCGACGGGCCGGCGTCTGCCGACTCCGATCGAGATCGCGCGCAAGCTCGACGAGTACGTGATCGGCCAGCAGCGCGCGAAGAAGATCCTCAGCGTCGCGGTCTACAACCACTACAACCGTCTGCGCCACCAGGCCCGCAACCCGGCCTCGCACGGCGAGGTCGAGATCGAGAAGAGCAACGTGTTGCTCGTCGGTCCGACCGGTTCGGGCAAGACGTTGCTTGCGCGGACTCTGGCCAAACTCCTCGACGTTCCCTTCGCGATGGCCGACGCGACGACGCTGACCGAGGCCGGCTACGTCGGCGAGGACGTCGAGAACATCCTCTTGAAGCTCCTGCAGGGCTGCGACTTCGACGTCGAGCGCGCGCAGCAGGGCATCATCTACATCGACGAGATCGACAAGATCGCGCGCACGACCGGCAACGTCTCGATCACGCGTGACGTGTCGGGCGAAGGCGTTCAGCAGGCGCTGTTGAAGATCCTCGAGGGCACCGTCGCGAACGTCCCGCCCCAAGGTGGCCGCAAGCATCCCGAGCAGAGCTACATCCAGCTCGACACGTCGAACATCCTGTTCATCGTCGGCGGCACGTTCAGCTCGATCGAAGAGATCATCTCGCGCCGCGTCGGCCGCGATGTCATCGGTTTCGGTCGAAAAGCGGCCTCGAAAGAGCTCCTCGATCGCGCCGCGAAGAAGTCGGACGCGCCGCTCGAGCCCACGCGTCCCGCGAGCGTCGAGAAGGGCACGCGCGACGAACTCGTGCGCTTCCTCACACCGAAGGACCTGATCGAGTTCGGGATGATCCCCGAGTTCGTCGGACGTCTGCCGATCATCGCGACGCTCGACACCCTCGACCGCTCGGCGCTCGTCAAGATCCTCACCGAGCCCCGCAACGCATTGACGCGTCAGTTCCAGATGCTGTTCGAGATGAACGGCAAGGAGCTCGAGTTCACGCCCGATGCGCTCGAAGCGATCGCTGAACTCGCGCTCGAACGCGAAACCGGTGTGCGCGCGCTGCGCGCGATCGTCGAGGACATGCTGCTCGACATCCTCTACGAGCTGCCGTCGCGCCGCGACCAGGTTCGCTTCATCGTGGACGCCGAGATCGTGCGCAAGACGAAGAGCCTCGCCCGGGGCCTGATCGCCGATCCGGACGACGCCGAGGACGCGGACGGATCGCCGGATGCGGGTTCGACGCCGCGCATCCTGCCGCCCGAAGAAAAGCGCGAGAGCGCGTGAGCGCGTGTGGAGCCATCGAGCCCACACGCTCGCAGACAGCATCTGAGTCGCTTCCGTGGCGCGTCGCCTGTGAATTCTCCGCAGGCTCTGAACTCTCTGGCCACTGATCAAGGTTCGATGCCGAATCCGATGACGCGCCGACACCTCGGCGAGGAGACCAACTTTCGCGCCCGTACGAACGTCCAGCCTCGGATGTCCCGGCCAAGTTGAGCAGGACTCACTCCAGGTTCCCGGCTCGGCGAGCAGGGCGGACAGAGGCGAGCTTCAGCCCTCGAGCAGACTCATCGTGCTTGCCGCGAGCTTCGCAATGCGCGAAACCACCACGTCCCAAACGATCGCCGGGTCGACTTCCTGATAGTCGTGCACGAGGACATCGGGCAACCCCGCCACCTTCCGCCAGTCGACTCCCGGCGCTCGCGCGCGGACGGTCTCGGGCACGCGCTTGGCTGCTTCACCGATGACGATGAGGTTCCGCACGACAGCGTCGAACGTGCGCGGGTCCGCGGTGAAGGCACCCTCGTCCATGCCCTGCGTGTAGTCGAGGATTCGACGCGCCGCCTGAAGGATGTCCTCCAGGTAGACGTCAGAATCCCGGGACTCGCACGACCTCCGACAGGATCCTCGCGCGGAGCCTGGGCTTGATCCGTTCCGCTAGCACGAGGTCGACGGGTCGGCCGAACAGATCCTCGAGCATGAGCTTCAAGCCCATGAAGTCGTCGAAGGTCCTACGCTCGAATTCGACCAGGACATCCAAGTCACTGTCCGGTCGGGTATCGCCGCGCGCGTGAGAGCCGAAGATGCCCAGCGCTCGCACACCAAAGGCGCGCATCTCGGTTTCGTGGTCTGCGAGCGTGCGGAGGATCTCAGCGCGAGAAACCATGATGGTTGATCCTATCGGCTAGTGTCGGCCTCAGGAACTCGTAGGGTGATCCCGAAGCGAACATCGGGATCACTCCACGGGCCCGGCATTCGAAGTCCGACGCATGTCCGTCGTCGGGGATACGAGTTCGCAAGTTGGTCTCGCCCGGGGTTG
>JAYTBY010000883.1:0-5199 GCA_043736755.1 Planctomycetota bacterium
GCCAGGGCTGGAATCCGCGGGAGTCGCGCTGAATCGATCCGCGACGCGGTGAGGGAGCCAGATCGGGGAACCGCTCCCGGTGGCGCGAGAGCGCGTGACGGTCAAGCGCGCGCGTCGGTGCTGGAACGCAGCCTGCGGGCGCTCGTCCGGCGATCCGCGCGCGATCGTCAGAGACTCGCCGCCGCCGCGATCCGGGCGCGCACCACTTCGAGCAGCTCCGTGTTCCGCGCCTGCTCATGCGCGAGTCGTTCGTTGTCGAGTGCTTGAGCCAACGCGTCGTAGTCGCGCTCCAATTCGAACCGCGCTTGCGCCGCGCTCAGTCGTTTCAAACCCTCGTCGGCGAACCCGGCGGAGATCAGCGCGAGCCCGAAGTTCGCCTCGGCCGCGGATGCGCCCGGCCATTCCAGAGTCGGCGCCTCGAGCGCGCGTCGCAGGAGTCCGACTGCGAGCTCGGGTCGTTCGAGTCGCAGCTCGATCGCACCCAACGTCGCGAGTGCCGGCCGTGACGCGCGCGGATCGGCGTCGGTCGCTAGCGTCCCGAGGATCGCACGCGCCGCCGCGGGTTGCCCGAGAGCCAAGAGCGCTCGCGCTTGTGCCTCGCGCACGCGCGCGCGGACCAACGTGTCCTTGCACGACTCCTCCGCGCGCCGCAAGTCCGTGAGCGCGGTGCGCGCTTCGCCTCGCGCCAGTCGATCGAGGCCAGCGACGATCCAGCCCGCTCCAACCGTGTCGTCGATGGTGTCCAAGCCGAGGTCGCGCGCTGCGACGCCGCGCACTCGCGCGCCGATCGCGTCGGCAATCGGCGCGTCCACGGCGAGCAAGCGTTCGAGGAACGCCGGCTCGCGCCAACGCGGTTCCGCGAGCGCGGCTTCGGTGATGGCCAGGAGCGCCGCATCGCGTGCTGTCGCCGTACCGGCCGCATCGAGCGCTCGCTCCGCTGCGGCCGTCTGGAGCAAGTGGAACAACGCGGCATCGGTGCTCGCACGCCGGAACGCGGCGGTCGCCGCCGCCGAATCGCCCTCGGCGAGAGCGACGAGTCCTTCGAGACGATCCGAGATCGCGCGCAAGTGCGCCACACCCGGGGCTTCCGCCGGAACCGGCAGCGGCAACGACGCGTGCGCTGCGTCGAGATCGCCGCGCGCAAAGGCCGCGAGGACGGTCGCATGCGCGGCGTCGTACTCCGCGAAGCGCGCCGGCTCGCGCTGGCGCAAGGTGAAAAGCGCGCTCCACGCGTCGCCGCTCGACGCACTCGCGCGATCGAACGCGGACGCTAGCGAGCGCAACGCGGGATCCGGCTTGCCCGCCACGGACTCGAGAGCCGCGCGCGCGACGTCGGGATGCGTGGCCGCGAGTCGCGCCGCCGCGCCAGTTCGACCGCGACGTTCGAGGTCGTGCACACGCGTACTCAACTGCTGCGGCGAAAGTGCCGTCACGGGCGCATCGGCCAGCGCTCCGGGCGCTTCGACGGACAACGGTCGCGCCGTCATCGCGGCCGAACTCTTGGGTTTGGGCGCGGCACAACTCGCCACAGACGCCGCGGCAAGTATCAGGGTCATGCAGCGGATCAAGGCAACTCTCCCGGCAACCCGTGCACACGAAACTTGGTCGACGGCGCGCCGCCGGCGTGTTCGACGTCGAGCGCGCGGCGATCGACGTCGAGCGAATCGAGGAGGCGCGCGCTCACGGCTTCGGCTTCGGCCGGCGTCGAGAGCACCCACGGACGGACGACGATGACGATCTCACGGCGACGCTGGACGTCCTCGTCGTGTTGGAAGAGGAGCCCGAGCAACGGGATGTCGCCCAGGAACGGAACTTGAGTCTTCTGATCGTTCGTGGAGTCCTCGATGAGCCCGCCGAAGACCACCGCGCGTTCGCTCTGCGCGACGATCGTGCCGCTGACCGTCTGCGACTTCACGACGTTGATCTGCTGCGGCTCGAAGCCTCCCGAGCCGTCGGGAACGAGCACGGTGTCCGTCGAGTCGGCCTGCGAGTTCTCCTGCACGATCCGCAGCGTGACCGTGCGGTCGGCGTTGATGTTCGGCGTCAGGAAGAGCGTCGTGCCGACAGGTCGGAACTCGATCGACGTCGAGCCGGACACGGTGCTCGTCGTCGATTCGTTGGCGACGACCGCTCCCCCTGAGAACCCGCGGTTCAGCGGCACTTCGCGGCCGACGAAGAGTCGCGATACTTCGTTGTTCGCGGTCAGGAGCACGGGTGTGGACAGCGCCTTGACGCGGTTGTCGGTTTCGAGCGCCTGCATGCGCGAAGAGAAGTGTTCGTCGACGTACTGGAAGATCAGGTCGCCCGCGCGCAAGCCCGTGCCTGCGGGCCCGAGCGCCGGCGCCGTCGCATTGACGATGTCGCCGGTCGTGAAGCTGCCCGCCGCGCCGGTGCCGTTGCCCCACTGGTATTCGAAGAAGGACGACATCCCATCGGTCAGGTCGACGGCCAGGACGCGGACTTCGAGGAGCACGAGTGCCGTCGGCACGTCGAGCTTGCGCACGATGCGCCGGATCTCCTCGAGCGCGGCCGCGTCGCGCGTGCGCACGAGCAGCTTGTTCTGTGCTCCTGCGATCGTGACGTGGATCGACGCTTCGCCGCGGCTCGCGAGCTCGGCCAAGCGATCGCCGCGCGCCGCCGCGGAACCGGACTGTGCCAGCGCGCGCTCGATGTCCTGGATCTCGTCCGCGCCGAGTTCGCGTGGCGTGCGCTCCAGATCGCGCGAGTTGCGACCCGTGTCGTTGTAGCCGCCGCTGTTGCGCCGGCTTCCTCCGCCACCGCCGTAAGCACCGCCCCCTCCGATTCCGCCGCCACCGCCGCTGTACGCGCCGAATCCACCGCCTCCGCCAAACTCGCCACCGGCATAGCCGATTCCGCCGCCGCCGAATCCGCCGCCGAACCCGCTCTGCGCACTCCCGCTCGTGCCGAGCCCCGTGCCTTGCGTGCGGCGGTCGATCAAGTCGAAGCGCGACAGGCGTTCAGTGAGATCGACGCGCACGTCACTGTCGGGCGACGTGACCCGCAACTCGACGCGCTCGCCGAACAGGTTTTCGATCGCGTAGCCGACGTCGTACGCATTGGGATAGAGCAACGTGAAGTACTCGGTCTTCTCTTCCGCGAGAGATCCGACATCGCGCTGGTACTCCTCGGTCGTCGCGATGCGCACGATGCCGCTCGTTTCGTCGCGTCGATACCAGAGTCCATTCGCCTTGCACAACGACGCGACCGCATCCATCGCGTCGACATCGCGCAAGTAGAGCGTCGCCGGTTTCGCTGCGGCTCCCGTCGACACGACCAGATTGAGCCCCGTCGCGTCGGAGATGAGACGACAGGCTTCGGAGAGCGGCAGGTCGCGCAGGTCGAGCGCCTCGAGGCGCACGGTGTCGACCGCGCCACGCGCGAGCGGCGCAGCCGAAGCGCCCGTGGTTTGGGCGGTCGACGTGACCGACACCACAACCAGGGCGATGAGGAGCGAGAGGATGGCCTTCATGGGTGGATTCAGCGCACCGCGCGTGTCTCGCCTGTGGATTCGCGGAACAACACGATCTCGCCCGCGCCGATGCTGTCGACGCGCAAGCGGTCGCCGTTCGCGAACGGCACGATCGATCCGACGCGCACGCGCACGCGCGCGGCGTCGACTTCGAGAATCGCGAATGCCTCGCCGCGACTCGGGACGACGAGCCCGCGGATCGCGACGGTCGGGAACGGTGCTACGGGCATGGATGCGCCTCCCGCCCCGCCCGCGCTGGGTCGAGCGAGCACGCGCAAGAGCTCGGCGTCGATCGCTGTTGGATCCGACGGTCGTTTCGCCGTGGACGTCGAGTCCTGCACGGGGCCCACGGTGAACGCGATAGGAACGAGGAGTAGGACGGCGCTCGGATTCACTAGCGGGCTCCAGCGATGGCGTAGATGGCGAGGAAGAAGGCGAGGTAGACGAAACCGACGATTCCGCCGAGAACGATGACGATCGCGGGCTCGAGGACCGCCGCGAGTCGACGGATGCGCGCGGCGAGGCGATCCTCGTGGTAGTCCGCGACGTCGGTGAGCACTTCGTCGAGCGCGCCCGATGCTTCGCCGACGGCGACCATGCTGCCCACCATCGGCGGGAACGCGCGCGACTGCGTCAGCGGTTCGGCGAAGCCCGCGCCAGCGATGACGCGCTCGCGCACGATGCGGATGCGCGACGCCATCCAGCGGTTCGCGAGCATGGTCTCGACGACCTCGAGCGATTCGGTGAGGCGCACTCCGCTCTCGAGCAACACAGCCAGGTTGCGCGTGAACGACGCGGTGCCGGCGAGCATCAGGATCGGTCCGACGAGCGGGATGCGCAGCGCAGCACAATCGATCGCGATGCGGCCGCGCGGGTTCGCGCGCACGATGAGGAACACGACGACCGCGAGGCCGACTCCCACGACGCCGTGCACGAACCAATCAACCACGAACGCCGACAGATCGACCAGGAACTGCGTGATCGGCGGCAGTCTTCGGCCGAACGCGGCCAGGAACTTCGACAGCTTCGGCAGGAGCGCCACGAGCATGTACGCCACCGTGCCGATCGCGAGTGTCACGACGATCGCCGGGTAGGCCAGCGCCGTCACGACGCTGCGCTTCATCTCGCGCCAACGCTCCAGCGCCTGCGCCGCGCGCCGCAGCACGAGGTCGATCTCGCCCGTGCGCTCTCCGAGTTCCGTGAGCGTCACCGACAAGCGCGGGAACTCCTTGTGCGCGGCGAACCCGCGGCTGAGCGATTCACCCGCTTGGATGCGCGCGGCGACGTCGTCCCAGATGCGCGCCATCGACGCGCGCTCGCTGCCGGCGGCGCACAGTCGCAAGCTCTGGAGCAGCGGCAATCCGCTCTTCCCCATCGTCGCGAGTTGGCGCAAGCCGAGCTCGACGTCGATGGGCCGCGGCGAGAGCCAGCGCGACCAGGGACTGCGCGAGACGTGGCTCCCCGCTCCATCCGTGGCACGCCCCCCGGCACGCACTTCCAGCAAGAGCAGGCCGTCGGCCCGCAGACGCTCGATCAGCGACGCCTCTGTCGACGCCTCGCGCGTGCCGCGGCGCGTGCGACCGTCCGTGTCACGAGCTACGTACGCGAATTCGGGCACGATTCAGCCCCCCCTTCGACGTCCGCGCGATTCATGCGACCACCGCCGCGAGCACTTCGCGCACCGACGTCTCGCCGCGCGCGATCTTCTC
>JAYTBY010000884.1:0-2374 GCA_043736755.1 Planctomycetota bacterium
GAATGGCCGCGAGCGCGCTCGCCGCGTGCACGAATCGGTCGTGGACCCGGCGTGATTCCTCGACGTCCGCGCGGCGCGACAGCGCCCACCGCAGCAGGAACAGCGCGCCTCCGCCAACGATCACGAAGACCTGGGGCCAATAGCCGGCGCTCGACCGGACATCGGTAGGCGCGCCGAACTCCGCGACGAGAAACAACGGACTCCAGGCCACGGCCCCGAGCCAGAGCGCATCGCGACCCAAATCGCAGGCGCGCCAGTTGGTCAGGCCGCTGCGTTCCAACACGTGAACGAGGACGATCAGTGCCATGAACGTCGGCACGAGCAACCACGTGCTCGGCGCGTAGTGGCGAAACGTCGCCAGGAACGCCAGCAAGACTCCCGGAAGCGCCGCGTTCTCGATGGCCCCGAACAATTCGCTACCGAACGATCGTTGCAGGCGCGGCAACGCCCACGCGAGGAAAGCCGCAGTCACCGTGACGGACGCGAGCAGCAGCGGAACCAAGCGCGTTCGTGCCGCGATGTCGTAACCCGCGAGCGTCGCTGCGCCGATCTGCCGCCCTTCGAACGATTCCAGCGTGAAGTCCGTCGCGAAGTGAATCGCCGCGCCGACCGCGCACAGCGCGAGCAGGATCGTGCACCCGTGGTCGCGCAGGACGGACCCGAGTCGTTGGTTCGGCCAACCCGAATCTGGAGCTCGTGAAGAACTCACGTGCAGGCCGTGGCCGGCGCGCGGCGCCGCAAGAGTCTGACAGGCCGTGCGAGCGAGTGCTTCATGTGCTCTCCACCCGTGGCGTCGTGCCAGCGCGCGGTCTTGGCAAACCTCTCAAAAGCCGCATGGGAACTGACGAAACCAGCGCACGGAGTTGCTGCCCGCGTCGTCGGTGATCACGAAAGCACCGCGCTGACCCGCGCATGAGCCCGGGCTCCACTGGACCGCGAAGCCCTCGTCATTTGCACTGCCCGGGTAGTCGTACGTCAGGACATGGGCGAGTTCGCGTATCGCACCAGCCGGTCGCGACCCAAGACGCAAGACCTCGAGGTCGTTCCGTCCGTCGCCATGCCAGGCGTACAGCACAGACAGCGACGGGTCGAAGGTCATCTCGGCGACCTCGGGGTCGCCGGTCGCGTACTCGCCCACGAACTGGAACGCACCGTTCGCGCGGTTCAGGTCGAACACGTAGACGCGACCACCGCTCTGGTGTCCGACGAAGGCCAGCGAGCCCAGGCCCATCGTGCTCGTCCGCGCGGCGCCGTTCGTGTCGACGAAATGACTCGCCACGAGGGCCGTGTCCGGCACGAACGCGAGCGCCTCGAGACCGAGTCCGTTCGCATAAGTCGGCACGTACGCGGTGAGGTTCCAGTTGCGACGCAGGACCGCGGTCGCGCTCGAAAGATCCCATTCCTGGATCGAGTTCGTGGCTTCCTCGACGGTGAAGAGCGTGCTCGGTTCCGCGAAAGTGCCGAGCGCGAGCGCTTCACAGTCGCCGAAGTTCGACCACTCCGCGCGTTGGCCCCCGACGGTGCCGACTTGGAACGAGTTCGCGCCGTTCGGCACGAGCTTCCAGATCTTCGAACCGCCCGAGCCACCGTTGCGACACACCCACAAGGTGGATGCGAAGGGATTCCAGAACGCTCCGCTCATGTCTTGGTGGAAGTCGTTCGTTCCCGCGCCTTCGATGCTCGTCAGGTTGATCGCGGAACTCGTTGGCTCGGCCGACCACGGACAGCTCGGCGTCGCCGCGCACAGCGGCAGTGGTCGTCTACGCGCAGAGGGAGCCACAGGCTGTTGACTCGCGGTGCCGAGGAGAAGCGCGGTCGAACCGGCGAGCGCGAGACGGAGGGTTCTCTGTCCGATCATGGGAGGGGTGTCGTCGGGAACGGCACTTCGATCCTACTTGAAGCGCGCGGAATCGCGGTCGAGTGCGCGACGGTCCGGGCCCTCGATTCTGTGCGTGAGGTCATCGGCGGGCCGCGTCGGAGCGGTCTCGACCTCACCGCGCCCGAGCCGGAATCCGCGCATGGGCCTCTGCGACCACGAGTGCTTGCGCGCAATCCGCGATCAAGTCGTCGACGTGCTCGATCCCGACGGACAAGCGCACGAGTCCGTCCGCCAACCCTCGAGCACGCCGGACTTCGGCCGGGATCGAAGCGTGCGTCATCGACGCGGGCACTTCGACGAGCGACTCGACACCGCCCAACGACTCGGCCAGCGTGAAGATCTTCGTCGCGGACGCGAACGCGTTCGCCGCGGCGACGTCACCGGCGAGTTCGAAGCACAGCATGCCGCCGAAGTCCTTCATCTGACGCTTCGCGAGTTCGTGCTGCGGATGGCTCGGCAACCCCGGATAGATCACGCGCGCGACGCCCGGTTGTT
>JAYTBY010000885.1:0-2374 GCA_043736755.1 Planctomycetota bacterium
CAGAGTGCGCCGAGGACGGCCATCGCCGTCGCAACCGCACTCGAGTCGGCGATCCACAGTGGACTCGGCACGAGGCGGAAGAGGGGACTCGCGTCGCCAGGGAACACGCCTGCGCTCGAGAAGATCTCGCCTGCGTACGGAACGAGAAACGCGCAGTGGATGGTCACGTAGAGACCGAGGAGCACGCGCACGACACTCCACTGCCCGCCGGTCCAGGACTGCCCGCCGGTCCAGGACTGCCCGCCGGTCCATGTCTGCCCGCCGGTCCATGCGCCCCGCGGAACGAGATCGCGCATCACGGGCACGGTGCTTCCAGGACGAGCGGCAGATCGCCCAGCGCTCCGACGCGCAACGGTTCGTAGACGATGCGCACCGAGCCGGCAACGCGGGCGGTGTCGACTCCGAGCTCCGCGAGGAGAGCGCGCTCGCCGCACAGAGCCTTCGAGAGGACACCGTCGAGCATCGGCCGCGTGCGCGCATCGGCGGCGAGGATCGGTCCGTACGCCAAAGCCGCTCCGTACACGTTGCGTCGGTTGTACGGACCCGCGAGCCGAGCACACGTCGCGGAGTCGATCGCGAGCATGCCCGTCGAACCGTCGATGTCGCGCCACTCGAGGCGGAAACGTGTCGAATACGTCTCGAGGCCGCGAACCGCGCTGAACACTTTCGGCGCGGGAGACGCGCATGTCGCGGCAAACATGCCGCGGATCGTGGTCCATCCGCACACGTCGGCGGTCATCTGGCCCAGGCCCAAGACGAACAGGCTGGCGACGATCGCGACTCGTGCGTTCACGAGTGTTCTCCCGCGTAGAAACTCACGCTCCGCCTCGGCGTTCCGCGTGCACGTCGCGGAAGACCAGCATGTCGCCGAGCCGTGCTTCCTTCTCGGGCTCGAACCCACACGCTTCCGGGGCCGCGCGCGGATTCTCGAACGTCCCGAACAACATGTCCCACGCTGGAATGTCTGAATAGTTCTGCGCGTGACGCCCTCGTTCGTGGTGAACGAGGTGGCTCTCGGGGCGCTGGAACACGAACCCCATCCAGTACGGCGTGCGCACGTTCCAGTGGTAGACGAGCTCCGCGAGTCCCGAGAGCAGCACCGCGCCCGCCGCCGCTTCGGGGCCGATCCCGACGACGAGGTAGCAGATCGCGCTCGACAAGACTCCATTCGCGAGGATCTCGACTGGATGCTTGTAGAAGCTCGTCACGATCTCGATGCGGCTCGGACTGTGGTGCACCTGGTGCAGAAGTCGCCACAGGAGCGGCGACGCGTGCCGCGCACGGTGCCAGAAGTAGTAGACGAACGTGATCGCGAAATAGCCGACGAGCGCTCCTGGAACGACGCCGATCCCATCGAGCGACCACGGCCTCTGCTCGAGCATCCAACCGTCCCACGCGCGCCCCGCGACCAGGACGATCGCCACTTGAACGCCGTTCAAGAGCAGCGCGCGCGTCCACCAACCGCGCACCGTGGGGAACGTGCGGCCGGGACGCGCGCGCTCGATCGCGATCATGAGGATCGCGACGCCGAGGACGACCGAGAGGACGAGGACGCCGTTCAAGTACCGCGCCGGTCGCGCGATTGCGGCGTGACCGGCCGCGGAATCATAGCTCCCAGGTGACCGACAATCCGTTCGTCAGGTTGAACGTCTCGACCTGGCAGAACGCGGCGGCGTTGCGGTACCAGCACTGGTAGGTGCGCACGCTGCCCGCCAACGTGATCGCACCGCGCACGGACACGGTCGGGTCCAATCCGGTCGGGTACTGCGAGGCTCCGGCCGCGTTCGTCTTCGTGCCGAGTCGGATCACGGTGCCGCCGACGCAGCGGATGCCGTCGCCGAAGAGGACGCCGTTCCCGGCGTTCAACTGCGTCGTGCCTTGGAAGTAGAGGCAGGACGAGTTCGTCATCGAAGAGCCTTGCAGGAAAAACGTGTCGGTGAGGATTCGCGCGCTGCCGGTCGAGCCCAGGAGTCCACCGGATCCGAGCGAGTTCAGGCAACCGACGCTGGTGAAGAAGGGCGCATCGTTGCCGCACGGGCAGAGCGTCGCCGTGCCGTCGCCGAAGCAGAACGCCGCGACGAGCGGCGCGGGGAACTCGTAGGCGCCGATGTCGACGATGGGGGCCGTGCCGGCGCCCGTGTCCGCGACCGTCGTCTCGTCCGCGAAGCGCGGTTTCCCCGCGAGATCCAGCACGAATCCCGCCACGACGGACGCGTTGTTGCCCGCGTCGATCGCCGGCGAGGCGATCGTCAGCGAGAAGTCGTTGCCGGCTTGGTTCACGAAAGCCGGGCTGACGTTCAGGTTGCCCGTGCCAGCGAAACCACCCTCGACGATCGAGTACGTGACGGCCGTCGTGCCCGCGATCTGATTCGCG
>JAYTBY010000886.1:0-5180 GCA_043736755.1 Planctomycetota bacterium
CCGGGACGCCTGCGGGGTTCTGACCCTGCCCCTGCGCGGAATCGGGCCGGCCGCCTCCGCCTCCGCCCAAGGACTGGCTGACGATCTTCGCCAGGTTCCCGGCGCCGAGTTGAGAGCTCTTCGGGACGTTGTGGCACACGATGACGAAGGGCACCCGGCCTTCCTCGCGGCCGAAGACCGCGAACGCGGTCGAACTTTCGGAGGACTTCAATTTCTCGGCGAGTTCGCGGACGCCCTCGAGCCCGAGGTCGGGCACGTCGAACGCCCCGAACGCGGTCGAGCCGACACGTTCGAGCGCGGCACGCACCGTGGCGAACACGGCATCGACATCGCCGCCCTGCGCTTTCGCGGAGGCCTTCTTGGCTTCCTTGAGCGCGGTCTGCATCGCTTCGATGCGCGTGGGAACTTCCTCGGGCGCCGTCTTCAACGCCGCGGCCGCTTCGCGCAGCGTGCGACGCGTGCGTTGGATCTCCTCCACGGCGACAGGGCCTGTCACGGCTTCGATGCGGCGCACGCCGGCTTGCACCGCGCGCTCGGAGAGGATCACGAACGGTCCGATGTCGCCGGCCGCGGAGACGTGCGTTCCGCCGCACAGCTCCATCGACCAACCGCCGACGTCGAGCACGCGCACCTTCGCGTCGTACTTCTCGCCGAACATCGCGACGACGCCGCGCGCTTTCGCCGCGTCGAGGTCTTCTGTCGTGGTGACGACATCGGCGTTGGCTTGCACGCGCGCGTTCACGAGCGTCTCGACACGCTCGAGCTCTTCAGGCGTCACCCCCTTCGGGTGCGAGATGTCGAAGCGCAGACGATCCGGCCCCACGTAGCTGCCCTGTTGCGCGACGTGCGCGCCGAGAACTTCCTTGAGCGCGCGGTGCAGCAAGTGCGTCGCGGTGTGATTCTTCTGCGTGCGTTCGCGACGCGCGAGATCGACCTCGGTGCGCACTTTCGCGCCCGCCAACGCCTCGACCGTCGGCGCGCGGCCGCCCGTGAACGAACCCAAGTGCACGATGACCGAGCCCATGCGACGCACGTCGCGCACCTCGAACGTGAACGATCCGTCCGCTGCGCGCACAAGACCTGAGTCCCCGACTTGTCCGCCGCCCTCAGCGTAGAACGGGCTCTGATCGAGGACGAGCGCGTGCTCGCTCTCACCCGTGTTCTGCGCGACGAGGACTACCGCGTCGAGTGCGTGCGCGACCGCGCCGCTCTCGTGGTACGTCGAGCGCGTCGGCCTCACGCTTGCGAGCGCTTCGGCCGAGAGAACCTGCTTGAAACGACCCTCGGTCTTGCTGGCCGCTTGGTGCTTCTTCTGCGCCGTGTCCCAGGCCGCGAGATCGACGCCAAGGCCGCGTTCGCGCGCCATCAGCTCGACCAAGTCCTGCGGGAACCCGTTCGTCGCGTAGAGCTCGAACGCTTCCGCGCCGGGCAGCGTCTTCGCTCCCGACTTCTCGGTCTTCGCGGCGAGCGACTCGAAGAAGACGAGCCCGCGGTCGAGCGTGCGACCGAAGCTCTCCTCCTCCGAGCGCAGCAGCAAGCGCACGTGATCTTCGCGCGCGCGCATCTCGGGGAACGTGCCGCCGAGCACTTGGACGACCGCCGGAACGACGTCGCAGAGGAACGGGTCGCGCGCGCCGAGATGCTGGCGTCCGAATCGCGACGCGCGCCGGATCAGGCGACGTAGCACGTAACCGCGACCCTCGTTCGACGGCAGCGCACCGTCGGCGAACGCGGCCGTGACTGCGCGGCAGTGATCGGCCGCGACGCGGAACGCGACGTCGCGCTGCGACGTGCCCGCTTCATAGCGCGCGCCGGTCACTTTCGCGATCGTCTCGAAGATCGGAGTGAAGAGGTCCGTGTCGTAGTTCGAGTTCTTCTTCTGCAGCACGGACAGGATGCGCTCGAAGCCCATGCCCGTGTCGACGCTCTTCGCCGGCAGCTCGACGAGCCGGCCGTCGTCTTGCCGATTGAACTGCATGAACACGTTGTTCCACAGCTCGATGAAGCGCTCGTTGCCGACGTTGACACCGGTCAGTGGGTCGGCTCCGTCGCGCGGATCGCTGCCCGGACCGCCGCGGTCGATGTGGATCTCGGTGCACGGTCCGCATGGACCCGTGTCGCCCATCTCCCAGAAGTTGGCCTTCTTGCCGAAGCGCAGCACGCGCGCCGGGTTGATCCCCGCGCGCTCGATCCAGATGCGCGCGGCATCCTCGTCGGCCGGCAGGCCATCCTTCGCGTCGCCGGCGAAGACCGTCACCCACAAGCGATCGGGATCGAGCCCCCACTTCTTCGTCAGGAGTTCCCACGACCAGACGATCGCGTCCTCCTTGAAGTAGTCGCCGAACGACCAGTTCCCGAGCATCTCGAAGAACGTGTGGTGGTAGGTGTCGACGCCCACCTCCTCGAGGTCGTTGTGCTTGCCCGACACCCGAATGCACTTCTGCGTGTCGGCCGCGCGCTTGTACTCACGCGTGCCCGTGCCGAGGAACACGTCCTTGAACTGATTCATCCCGGCGTTCGTGAAGAGCAACGTCGGGTCGTCCAGCGGGAACACGGGCCCCGAGGGCACGATGCGGTGTCCGCGCGCGGCGAAGAAGTCGAGGAAGTCCTGGCGCACGCTCACCGAGGTGTGGCGCGCCGTCGGGCTGGTCGTGGAAGAAGTCATCGGGAGAGCGCGGAGAGATCGGTGTCTCGAGTATGGAGCGCGCGCCGACTCCCCGAGACGGGAACGGCGCGCGCCCAGTTCGGATACGGAGAGCCAGTTCGGATACGGAGAGCCAGGTCGGATACGGAGAGTCAGGTCGGATCAGGGACGCGGCGCGCGAGCAGGTGACGAAGCCGGGGACGCTGCCGGTCGCGCCACCGGCGTCGGCGTGGAACCGTCTCCGTCCGCGTCGTCGCCTCCACCACCTTCACCGGCCGTCGCCTTGGGCACGTACTTTTGCTTGATCACTTGCTCGACGACGTTCGCGAGATCGGGATTGTCGATGAGGAACTGACGCGCCTTCTCGAGGCCCTGGCCGATGCGGATCTCGCCGTCGGTCGGGTGCTTCATCGAGTACCACGTGCCCGACTTCACGATGATGCCCTCGGCCGTGCCGATCTCGAGCATCTCGCCCTCGCGGCTGATCCCGCGGTTGAAGAGAATGTCGAACTCGCACTTCTTGAAGGGCGGCGCGACCTTGTTCTTCACGACGGTGACTTTCGTGCGCGCGCCGATCACGTCCTCGCCATCCTTGATCTGGCCGATGCGGCGGATGTCGAGGCGCACGGACGCGTAGAACTTCAGCGCGCGTCCGCCCGTCGTCGTCTCCGGGCTGCCGAACATGACGCCGATCTTCTCGCGGATCTGGTTGATGAAGATCACGAGGCAGTCCGACTTCGCGATGGCACCCGTCAGCTTGCGCAGCGCTTGGCTCATCAAGCGCGCGTGCAGACCGACGAAGCTGTCGCCCATCTCGCCCGCGATCTCGGCACGCGGCACGAGGGCTGCGACGGAGTCGATGACGACGACGTCGACCGCATTGCTGCGCACGAGCGTCTCGACGATCTCGAGCGCCTGTTCACCCGTGTCGGGTTGCGACACGAGCAGGTCGTCGAGCTTGACGCCAAGCTTTCGCGCGTAGGACGGATCGAGCGCGTGCTCGGCATCGACGAACGCGCAGATGCCGCCCGTCTTCTGCGCGTTGGCGATGATGTGCAGCGTCAACGTCGTCTTGCCCGAACTCTCCGGCCCGAAGATCTCGACGACGCGTCCGCGCGGGACGCCCTTGCCGCCGAGGCCGAGATCGAGGCCGATGGAGCCGGTCGAGATGCCGGTGATCTCCTTGAAGATGACGCCGTCGCCGAGGCGCATGATCGCGCCCTTGCCGAAGGCCTTCTCGATCTCGCCCATCGCGGCGTCGAGAGACCGCGACTTCTCGGTCGAGTGGCCCGTCGGGGTCGGCTTGTCGGACTTCGGCTTCGTGATGCTCATGGGAGTGTTCGTTTTCGCTGGGGCGCAGGTTCGGAAGGTCAGGTTGTGGAACGCTCGCCCGGCACGGCGAAGCGCGGAGTCTAGCGGTCCTTCAAGTCGCTAGGGAAGCGAACGGAACGAGCTCCTAGTGAGGAGACGTTCGGGATCCGCGCCGGTCGCGGGTCAACTCGCCGGTTTCGCAGAAGGCTCGCGCAGAAGCTGACTTGCGCGCACGGGATAATGCGGGCCGGGGCCCGCTCCGCCGAGGCTCTCGAACAGGTGGACCGCGTTGGCGGTCCAACCGAGGTCGAAGCGCAGAGTTCGGAACTCGGTGGGCGTGCGTTCCCTCGGCCGGGGCCGCGCCAGCGTGAGGTGCGGTGCGAACGGCCGCGCGAGATCGGCCACCGGAAGCACGATGCCGCAATCCTTCGCCAAGCGCCGACTGCGGGCGACCAGATCCTGGAGGCGAGCCCGCGACGCTGGGTCGGGCTGGATCCCGGCCCACAGCGCCCACTCCGCCCCCGCGCTCCCGAATGCGCCCGTGCCGCCGATCGCGAGCGGGAACGATTCCGCGTCCGCGAAGGCGCGTGAGAACTTCACGTCGAGTTCGACCTCCCGCTCCGGCATGACCTCGCCCAGGAACACGAGGGTCAGGTGGAGGTCGTCCGCGCTGTAGAGCTTCCCGATCGCGCCCGTGAGCACGGCGTGAGTGCGCTCCGCAATGGAAGCGGCGACCGGCGGTGGCGGGAGGAGTCCGAGGAAGAGGCGCATGTCGTTGCCCGCTCGTGCGGGCCGAGCACGCTACCTTGAGCGTCGATGGACTCCCAGCGCGATTCGCGAGACCCCGTCGACGTGACCGACGCTTTCCGAGCAATCGACGAGCACTGGCGCCCTCGCGTGGCTGCCGAACTCAACGGCCAGGAGTTGAAGCTCGTCAAGTTCCAGGGCGAGTTCGTCTGGCATCGCCACGTCGATGCCGACGAACTGTTCCTCGTCTGGCGCGGCCGGATGCGTCACGAGTACCGCGACCGCATCGTGACGCTCGACGCGGATCAGTTCGCGGAGGTGCCACGCGGGACCGAGCACCGCGCATCGGCCGATCAGGAAGTCGAAGTCCTCGTCTGCGAGAGCGCCGATGTGCGCAACAAGGGCGACGTGGTCGAAGACGCGGGACCTCACGCAATACGAATCCGGTCGCTGGCCGGGCCTCGAAGGAGTTCACTTG
>JAYTBY010000887.1:0-2371 GCA_043736755.1 Planctomycetota bacterium
CGGAGGCACGAGCGGACCCACCCCGAGTGGAGGTTCCTCTACCCCGACAACCGGTGGCACGAAGCCGAGCGGCGGCCCATCAGCCGTCTCGCTCACGACGACGTCCGACGACGGTTGGTGGTTGTGGTGGGAGTACGCGAAACTCGAGTTCCTCGCGCCGAACAGGCCTTCACCTGCGAGCGCATTGGTCACCGGCGCCTACGCTCCGACGGCGTTGCGCGACGCGATCGAGCGGGCACGAATCGAGGAGTTCCCACGTTTCGTCGCCGCAACTCACGCACCCGAGGCCGTGATCCGCGGCGCGGCTGCGACGGCTCTCGGGGCCTGCGGCGGTCGCGAAGCGGTCGAGCCCTTGTTAAGACTGCTGGAGGATCCGAATCTGGACGTGCGTCACCGTGCGATTCTCGCGCTCGGTGCGACGGGCTCGACGGCGGCGGCGATGCAGCTCCTCGCCATCGCACGCGAGGGCGCACTCGTCGAAGACGCCGATTCGAAGATCTCGCCCTACGCGCGTGGAATGGCCATCGTGGCCTTGGGGCTCGCACGACGCGCGGGCCTCGAACCGCCGGTCGACACGGCGATCCGCGCCATCGTCCGCGAGCGGTCGAGCGTCGAACGCGATGGCGTCGCGATCGCAGCGATGTTCCACCACGTGATCGCGCCGTCGACGAGCCTCGAAGAGCTGGCCCTCGAACTTGCGCTGGACGAGCGCGAGTCACCGAGCGTGCGCTGCCGGGCTGCGGAAGCGCTCGGATCTGCGCGCGACCCGAAGACGCTGGCGAAGTTGCAGACACTGCTCGTGGGTCCGCGCATGGACCTGCGGCGGAGCGCCGCTCTCGCACTGGGCGCAACGAAGGATGCGAGCGTGCAGCCCGCGCTCATGACGGCGTGGGAACTCGAAGCGGAGCCGCTGACGCGCGGGTTCGTCCTCATCGCGATCGGCCGTCTCGGCGGCGCGAAGGCGCACGCGTTCCTCTCGAAAATCCTCGAGGATGGCGAGGGTTCGCAACGTCGGTGGTCTGCGCTCGCGCTCGGAGTCCTAGCGCGCGAAACGCGCGATCCCGAGACGTCGAAGCTCCTGCGCGGAGCGTGGGCGCGCGAGAAGAACCCGGGCGGCCGCGCGGCCTATTGGCTCGCGTGTGGACTCGTGCGCGACGAGGCTTCGATCGAGGCCCTCGCGAACGAGCTCGCGACGGCCGCCGATCCGCGGCAGCGCATGTACGCGGCGACGGCGTTGACGCTCGTGGGCGGCGCGCGCCCCGCGGCGATCCTGCGCGAGCGGTTGGCGAAGGAGCCGAGCTCGATGGCGCGCGTTGGCATCGCGCAAGGGCTCGGGATCTTGGGCGAACTCAACGACGCGCGTGCGCTGCGCGCTGCGTTGGATCCACTCGCGGAACCGGCACTGCAAGGAATCGCGGCGACGGCCCTCGCCTTCCATGGATCTCTCGATGCGCTCACGCAGCTCTCCGAACTGTCGAGGCTCGAAACGGGGCCGCGCGTGCGACGTGCGTCGTCGATCGAGGGGCTCGGACTTCTGCTCTCGCGCGGTGCGCCGCTCACGTTGTCGAACTTGTCGCGCCGCATGAACTACACGGTCATGCCCGACTGGGCGCAGCCGATGTTCCAGACGACGCTCTGAGCAGGGTCTCGGAGCGGTCGGATCGGCGACCTCCGACCCGCTGCTCGCGCCGTTTCGAGTGGCGCGGGCCGACGCATCGTCTGAATGCTCCGCTCGAACAGTTCCGGGATGGGAACAGCGCTACGCGGGGCAGGAGTCTTGGCCGGAACGCGGAACCGACTCGAGGGCCCCGGAGAAACGGTGCACGGCGCATGCGGGGGATCTCAGCGTCTGCGGTCCAGCCTTTGCCTAGGCCGAGCGTCCAGACCTCGGAGAACCCATGACACCGCTCGACTTCCTCTTCCTCACGCTTTCCACCACCACCCCGGACACGATCGTCTTGCCCGTCACCGAACAGGTGCTGCTGGCGAGCGCTCACTACGGCGCGGTCGTCGACGAGCTCGCCGCCACCGACACGTCCGCTCTCAGCGATCTGCAGCGTGCTGCGCGATCCCAACTGCTCGAAGCCCTGCGCGCGTATCGCGACCGCGCCGACTTCGGTCGAGCGGAGGAAACCGGCGCGCGCGTCCCGTGGTTCGTCGATGCCGAAGGGCGCCGTTGCGCCGTCGCCGAACTCCTGCACGTGACGGGCGAGCTGGGCTTGATCGAGCGCGTGCGCACCGCGAACAATCACGCTTGGATCCTCGATCTCGCCGGTGATGCCGCGTTCGAGCACTGGCTCGCGCAGAACGGCTTGGACTTCGACGAGGCGGCACGGATTCAACTTCCCGTCGGTGGAGGCGGCGGCGGCGG
>JAYTBY010000888.1:0-2369 GCA_043736755.1 Planctomycetota bacterium
CGCGGTGCGCTCAGGCGCCGAGATCGCGCCGGGTGACGCGATCGAGACGCTGTTCGCTGCCGGATCGGCCATTTCGCGCGTGGAAACGAGCCGAGCATCGCGTCCCGGCGAGATGGACGTCTGACTCGTGCGCGTTGCGGCAGTGGTGGCGAATTGGAACGGCGGCGAGGAAAACCTCGACTGCCTGCGATCGTTGGTCGAGAACGGCATCGCTCCGGTCGACATCGTGTTCGTCGACAACGGATCGGCCGACGGTTCGCTCGAGCGCGTCGTCGCCGAGTTCCCGCTCGTGACCGTGATCCAAAATGCCACCAACCTCGGTTTCGGCGAAGCCAGCAACCAAGGCGCGCGCCTCGCGCTCGAGCGCAGCGTGGACGCCGTGTTCTTCGTGAACAACGACGTCGTTCTCCCCGGAGGAACGCTCGCGCGACTCGTGCACGAACTCGAATCACACCCCACGGTCGGCATCGTCGGTCCGCGTGTGCTCTACCGCGACGATCCGTCGACGGTGTGGGCGGCGGGCGGGATGCTGACGTGGCGCGAGAACTTGTCGACGCTCGTCGGCCACGGCCAACGCGACGGGCCCGAGTTCCAGACGACGTGCGATGTCGATTACGTCGCTGGATGCGCGCTGCTCGCGCGTCGCGATGCACTCGAGAAGACGGGGCTCTTCGACGCGCTCTACTTCGCATACATGGAGGACGTCGACCTGTGTCTGCGCGCGAAAGCCGCGGGCTTTGGCGTACGTCGAGTCGGCGAAGTCGCGGCACTCCACGCGACGAGTCTTGCGACCGGCGGCGGCTACAACCCGCGGCGCAAATGGATGATGGGCGTGAACTCGATCTGGTTCCTGCGCCGACACGCACGCGCGGCGCAGTGGGGGAGGTTCATCGCCTACGACGTCGTGCCGCTGCCGTTCCTCGCGCTCGCCGGTCTGTTCCGTGGCCGCGCGAAGGCCGTCCTCGCGAAAGGCCTTGGAATCGTGGACGGATTGCGCGGCAAGCGCGTCACGGCCGAAGCAATTCGTGAAGGCGCGAGTTGGCTGTGGTGAAGCGCAAGCGGGCTCATGTCCCTCGGATGGACGAGAATTCAGGATCCCCTCGGATCCTGAATTCTCATGCGGCGAGCCGCCTCGCCCCGAGTCAACCGCCCTCGCCGTAACTTGCGGCGAGCTTGACAGCGCAGAGGGGGGGGATAGCTTTCTCGATCCAGGGCTTTCTCGAACGTCGAGGAAGCGATGGCCGAATCAGACTTCGGGTCTTGCGCGCCCGTTCGCGTGCACGACTCACTTCTCGAAGGTTGTGGTCATGAGTGTGCAAAGATGGCTCGCGTTCTTTGTGTTCCTCTTCTTGTTCCTTCCGTCATCATCGACGGCGCAGACGGCATCGTGCCGGGGGACGGGTTCGACGGGCAGTGGTTCGAACCTCACGCTCCTCTGCTCCGGCACGTGCGCGCCTGGCGTGTGCGACTCTCGGCTCGGGACCGGCACCTACCAGGGTTTCAAGGTCTGCAACTGCGAGACTGGTGGTACGCCGAACGCGTGCTGCGGACTCGCGCTCAAACGTACGGGCGCCGGCAGTGCTACCACGTTCCAGCTCGTGAAGATTGGTGACTGCATCGGGTGCGGCTTCGAGGACAAGGTGTGCACCATGATGGGTGCAGCGGGTAGCGAGCAAGCCGTCTGCATCGGGACCAGTCCTCCGATTCCGACGCCGCAATAGCTCGATCACAACGTGGAAGAATCAGAACGGCGGTCCCCACCGGACCTATCGACGACTTCGTCAGGGCAATTGCACGGGCGCGGACGCGCGGCGTCTCGACTGCGGACTTGGTGGCCCGTGCCAGTCCTCCTCGCGGCGCTCCTGTTGCTCGGGTTCCAGTGGATGCGGGACACGGGGCGACCAAGCTCCGTGACGTCAGTCGGAGGTGAGAGTTCGGGAGAGTCGCTCCCGGCGACGAGCGCACCCCCTTACGCGCCCCCGGACGCGTCGAGGCGCGACTCGGCGACGCGCGACCCGTTCGCGGCCACGGCCCCAACCTCCACGGGGCGGGGCACGCTCCGGGTTCGCGTCGTCGCAGGGCATGCGGATGGGCCTCCGATACCAGGCTGCAACGTGTTCTTGGAAGCGCGCAGTGTCGGCGTGACGGACCACAACGGTGCGCTCGCGATCGACGTGGAGGCCGAGGGCTCGGAGCGGATCGTCCTGCGCGTGGGATCCATGGGGTACGCGCCGGTTGAGCTCGAACTCGACCCGCGCGAACCTCGGACCGAGCCCCTCGTCGTCGTTCTCGTCACCGAGAGCTTCCTGCACGGTCAGGTTCGACTCGCATCGGGCGAGACCACGCGCTCGCTCGTTCGTGTGGCTTGC
>JAYTBY010000889.1:0-11625 GCA_043736755.1 Planctomycetota bacterium
GTGTTCGCGATGGAGTACCTGCCGAACGGGATGCGCGGACTCGTCATCGCCGGCATCCTGGCGGCGGCGATTTCGACGCTCGATTCGGCGCTCGGCGCGCTGTCGCAGACCACGGTTTCCGCCGTGTGGATGCCTTGGCGGCGTTGGCGAGCGCGTCGCGCGGGGGTCGCGATCGATCCCGTTCGCGAGGACCGTTCGGGCCTGCGTGCATCGCGTGCGTTCGTCTTGCTGTTCGGTTTGTTGCTCGGCGCGCTCGGCGTCGCGATGGAGCCCATCGCGCGCCGCTTCGGGTCCGTGCTCGACTTGGCGCTCTCCATGCCCGGCTATACACGCGGCGCGTTGCTGGCCGGGATGCTCGTCGTGCTCACGCGTGCACCGGTGGACGGTTCGGGATTCCTGTGGGCCGCGCCGGTCTCTGCGCTGTGGGTGTTCAGCTGCGCGTGGCACGGACCCAAGTCCGAAGCCTTCGCACCGGCGATCGCGTTCGTTCTCGCCGCGGCCTGGATCTTCCTGCGCGCGTGGCCGGACTTGCGTCGGGGAGCGCGACTCGGCCGGGTCGCGTTCCAAACTCTCGTGATGTTCGCCACGCTCGGACTGTGTCTCTGGGTCGCACGGCATGGCGAATTCTGGTGGCAACCGGTCGGAGGAGATGCCGGCCGATCGCTCCCGCTGGCCTTCCCTTGGTACGAGCCCGCGGGCTGCGTAGTCGCCTTCGTGCTGACCCATCTGCTCGCACGCGGAGGTGAGAGCGCGATCCTCGTCGAGCGCCGGGGGCTCGACCTCGGGAACTGATTTCCGGCGCACAGTTCCGTCGACGTCCTGTCCGATGAAAAGAGCCCGTTCAGGCCCTTCCCGGCCTCATCGACAGCAGCTCGCCTCTCCCCGTTTCAGAAGGTCGGTTCCGCGTGCTGGACACACAATTCGACGAGCTGCGTCTCACCGGCAGGCTGCCTTCGCCCACGGGCGTTGGCCTCAAGATCCTGGAGCTCACCCAGAGCGACGACGCATCGCTCGATGACGTCGCGGCTGTCCTCCAGACCGACCCGACGCTCACCGGTCGGTTGCTCAAACTCGCGAACTCCAGCACGAACGGCGGTCGCTCGGCCGCCACGACGGCCCACGCAGCGGCTGTCCGGCTCGGCCTGCAGTCCGTGCGCAACATCAGCCTCGGCTTCAGCCTCCTGGCCGGCAACCGCAGCGGCCGTTGCCAGACCTTCGACTACGACGGCTTCTGGTCGCACTCGCTGGCCGTCGCCGCCGCCGCGCAGACCGTGGCCGAATTCCGCGGTCTCTCGGCCCCGACCGAAGCCTTCACTTGTGGACTCTTGCAGGGGATGGGCCGCCTCGCGCTGGCGAGCATCCACCCAACGGTCTACGAGGGCGTCCTCGAGCGGGCACGGGGCTTGAGTTCCCTGCGTCTGGCCGAGATCGAGAAGGACAACTTCGGCATGGACCACCGCGAGGTCGCTGCGGCGATGCTGCGCGACTGGCGTTTGCCGGAGCACTTCGCACTGACCGTTGCCCATGTGGGCAGTGGCGCGCCCGCGGAGGACCTGCGCACGAGGGAAGCTGTGGAGTTGGCGGTGACGCTCCAGGATGCACGCGACTTGGCGCGCGCGTTGACCGCCGACATCGATGCTTCGCCCGAGACCTGCGCTCGCATTCAGCGCGAGTTGGAGCGCATGCGGGAACGCCTGAAGCTCGACGAAGCGGCGTTCGCGGCCTTGTGGACCCGCGTGATGCAGAACTGGGCCGGCTGGGGGGAGGTCATGAGCATCCGCGCGAAAGTGATCCTCGGGACCGCCGACATCGAGCAGCGGGCGAAATCGGGGAGGCCCACTGCGCCGGAGGCCGAGCCCACCGCGCCGATCGTCCTCGCCGAACAACCGGCGCGGAGCGTTGGTCTCCGGATCCTCCTCGTCGGGCGGGAGCTCTCGGGCGACACGGTTCTGCAAGACTTGCTCGCGCAGCACGGCCACACGTTGCTCAGTGCCAAGGACGGCCGGGACGGGCTCCGGCTCGCGCTCGAGAGCGCCCCGCACCTCGTACTCTGTGACTGGGATTCGGCGCAGATGGACGCGCTCCAACTCGTGAGCACGCTGCGCCAGAGCGATTTGGGCAGCCGACTCCACTTCCTCGTCGTGGCCGATCGCGACAAGTCGTCACGGCTCCTGGAGGCGTTCGAAGCCGGAGCGGACGAGTGCGTGCTGCGCCCCCTCGATCCGCGCATCGTCGTGGCTCGTGCGGGTGCAGCCCTGCGATTCGTGCAGTTGGACGAGCGCGTCGAGGATCTCCTCGCCGAACGCGAAGGACAGATCGGGCAGTTGGCGATCCTCGCGCGCAAGCTGCAAGTGGCGGCGGTCACCGATCCGCTGACCGGCCTCTTCAACCGCCGTTTCGCCGTCGAACGCCTGCAGCGGGCTTTCGACTTGTGCCGCAATGGCACGCTCGAGCTCACCGTGATCGCGATGGACATCGACCGTTTCAAGTCGGTCAACGACGTCCACGGTCACGATACGGGCGACGTCGTGCTGCGCGAGACCGCCAAGCTCGCCGCATCCCGGCTACGCAAGGGCGACGCGATGTGCCGAATGGGCGGCGAGGAGTTCTTGGTGATCTGCCCCGGCGCAGATCTCGCATCCGGCATGGAGATCGCTGAGCGACTGCGCACCTCGGTGCGCGAGAACGTCATTCAGTTCGGTACGTTCGACCGGGCTGTCACAGTGAGCCTCGGCGTGGCTCAGTGCTTGGATGAACACGCCGACATGGACGCCCTCCTGAAGGCCGCTGACCGGCGCCTTTACCTGGCGAAAGAGGGCGGTCGTGACCGCGTGGTCGCACACGAGCCGCCGGTCCTGGTGCGCGCCGCGGGCTGATCGTCGCCTTGTCGTTCGAGCGGCTCCGGTTTCGCACCGCGGCCGCTCGCCGGTGGCTTCCACTCCGCGTGCCGTGGTACGTACCGCGCAGCACGGACAGGCGTGAGTCCACGCCGCCGTCGCGACCATGACCCGATCCCTCGCGTTCTTTCTCACCGTCGCCGCAGCGTTCTTCTCCGCGTGCTCCACCGTGCCGCGTCTCCCGACCGAGGGCCGCGGCCCCGAGCGCGCGATGTGGGTCACACGTTTCGACTACCGGACGCGTGCGGACATCGAGCGCATCGTCGACGACTGCGCGAGCGCCGGGATCGACACGATCCTGTTCCAGGTCCGAGGCAACGCGACCGCCGCCTATCGATCGAAACTCGAGCCGTGGGGCGAGCAGTTCGGATTCCAGGACCCGGGATTCGATCCGCTGAGCGTCGCGCTCGAGCGCGCGCACGCGCGCGAGATCGACCTCCATGCCTGGGTCAACGTGATGCCCGCGTGGTGGGGGACGACGCCGCCGACCGACCCACGTCAGGTCTGGAACGCGCGGCCCGAGTGGAGCTGGTACGACCAACACGGCGAACGTCAGAAGTTCAGCGAGAAGTTCTACGTCTCCCTGAATCCGTGCTTGCCCGAAGTGCGTGCGTACTTGGTCGAGGTCGTGCGCGATCTCGCGATCCACTACCCGGTCGACGGTATCCACCTGGACTACATCCGTTTCCCGAACGAGCCACCGGCGACACCGAAAGGACTCGATTATCCGCGCGACGAGCGCACGATCGGAATGTTCCGCACCGCGCGGGGCACGGATCCCGCGCAGGACAAGGCCGGCTGGGACGCGTGGCGAGCGGACCAGGTGACGCAACTCGTCCGCGACCTGCGCGGCATGCTGAAGCACGCTCGACCGAACGCGATCCTCTCCGCGGCGTGCGGCGCGATGCCGGACAAGGCGAAGAAGGAACACTTCCAGGACGTCCGCGCGTGGCTCTCCGAGGGTCTGCTCGACGTCGTCTATCCGATGAACTACGCCGCTGACTTCGCGACGTGGTCGGAGCGTGGTCGGATCTGGACCGAGATCGCCGGCAACACGAAAGTCGTCATGGGGATCATGGCCGGCGGACGCGACGCGGAAGCGCATCGGGCATTCCTCGACACGAGCAAGCGGAACTTCGACGGGTGGAGCCTCTTCGCCTACTCGAAGATCTTCGATTCGCGCAGCGACGTGCTCGATCCGCAGACCGAGGAAGCCAAGTTCGAACGATCCCAGCTGCGCAAGGCGCTCGTTCCGATCCTGCGTGAGGCTACGGGACGATCGGGCGGTTGAGATCGTGTGAGTGTCGCTCCCGACGCGCGATGCTCGTGCGCGTCCCGAGCGGCCTCCGTCGCCGGTGGCCTCGGAGCCTGTGATTTCTTCACGGCCGCTCCGTCACCGAGCGTGAGGGCCGTGGCCTGCCGACGTCAGCGCGTGAGTTCGCGACCGACGATCTCGCCGACCGCCGCGAGGAACGGGTCCGCGACCTCCTCGTACTCGTACTTTCCGTCGTTCAACACGCCGTCCGCGTTCGTGTAGATCGTCGCGGTGACGAACAGCCCCTTCTGACTCGGCACGTGGAAGACCCAGGCATTCTCGACCGAGAATCCGTACGCGCGGCCGATCTTGTTCACGATGCGCCAGCTCGCTTTCGGCGCGACCTTCTCGAGGCCGGGCAATAGGTACTTGCCCCACGAATCGGGATACTCGGCGCGTGGATAGTGTGGATCACGGGAGTCCGCCGGATACTCGGCTGCGGCGGCGAGCAGCATGTCGCGCTGTGCAGGCGTGATCGCCCACGGTAGGCCGTCGAGCGCGAGTTCGGGCTCGACGAGCCGCGCCAAGCTGGCCTGTAGTTCCAGGAGCGAAATGGCGTTCTTTCGTGCGAACGACATCGGGCCGTCGACGGTCTTGGTGCCTTCCAACACGGCCTGTCCGACTCGCACACCGTTCGCGCGCAGGTCCGCGAACTTCAGCTTGCTGGTTCGTTCAGGGATCGTGACGCGCTCGCGCTCTGACAGGACGAAGTCGATGCGCGGCGCGCGCCGGTTCTCGTCCTCGGATCGCGACTCGGACAGACGATGGAGCAACCGCGCGCTTTGGAATCCCGCTCGATCGAGACTTTTGGCGAGCCCGTCTTGCCCGACGAACTCGTAGAGCCGATTGAAGGCCGGATTGTCCGACACGAGGAAGAGCTTGCGAATCTCGTGGCGCAGCGTGATCGCGCCGCCATCGAGGTGCGTCGGGTCCTTCTCCTCGATCGCCTCGCCCGCGAAGAGCGGATGAAAGACGAGCGCGGTGTCCTCCGTGAGGCGCGGGTCCTTCGCGCGACGTTCGTTCAAGTCCTCGAGCGCGGCGATGGCGGCCAAGAACTTGATCGAACTGGCCGGATAGAAGTACTCCGCGTCGACGCGGAATCCGCGACGCGCGAGGACGAGTCGCCCCTTGGCATTACCCTCGATGCTGGCCAGGAGTACTTGCGCGCGATACGCGTCGGCGCGCTCGATGACCGCATTCGCCGCGGGTAGCGCGAGCAGCGCTTCGAGGAGCGCCGGATCGTCCCGAATCGCCTCTGGTTTCTGCGCCGCGGCGAGGACAGCGAGCAAGGCGGCAATCATCACACCACGTTAGCGTTCACAGCAGGACCACGACTGCGATCGAGCCCACGCCCAGCGCGACGCCGACCCACGCGAACGCCGGATCGCGTCCCGCGCGCATCGCCGTGAACGCTGTAAATCCCGTCAACACGAGTCCACCGAGCCAGGCGCTCTGACCGAGCGCCGCGAGCGGATGGCCTCAACAGAACGTCTTCACCATCCACGAACCCGCCACGGGAACGAGTCCCGCGGCGAGTGCGATCTTGCCGGTCACGATCATCGGTGGTTCTCCTCCAGGTGTTCCTCGACCCGCCCGACCACGCAGCTCAAGACTTCGCGGCGGCCATCATCGTTGCGACGCGCTTGCGCACGAGTTCCATACGTTTCTTGGCGACAGGCGACTTGCGCACGAGCCACTCCGCGTTCTCGAGGATCGTCGGCGAGACCTCTTTGCGCAAGCGCGGCAAGTGCGGCTCGAGCTTGGCGTAGAGGATCAGGCCCTCGCCCCCGTTCTCAGCGAGCAGATCCGCGTGGACGATGCCGTGGCGCGCGAAACCATAGGCCATCTCCCAGTACGTCGAGACCTGCCGCCACGCAGCGTTGTGCGTGTGACTCGGCTGTGTGATCGCGACGACGTCCTCGAAGGACCGCGGCAACCACTGAACGATCGCGGACCGTGAGGCCCGCATGACGCTCTCGCGGCGGAGTTCGTAGAGCTTGAGGACGAGGTCGGCGTCGCGGTGATCGGGCTTCTTCTTGGTCATGTCGAGTTGAGTTCGGTGCCTGGAATCTCGAGCGTGTGAGCCGAGACGCTAACAGACGACACGTCGTTGCGTACTCTCAACTGACTGGGAGCCGAGGGATCGAGCTCGGTGATCGGTCCACGGAATCGGCGTAGGAGCGGCTCGGGAGACCCTCACCCGCGACAGCGGTGCGCTGAATCGAATCAGCCGATCACGTCGTCGGCCAACAACCCGTCCAACGTCTGTCGACGCCGTACGAGTCTTGCTCGGCCGCCTTCGACGAGCACCTCGGCGGGCAACGGCTGGGTGTTGTAGTTCGACGCCATCGCCATCCCGTACGCACCGGCGTCGTGGATGACGAGCAGGTCGCCCGCGACGAGTTCCGGCAGGAGTTGCGGCTCGAGCACGCCGCCGTCGCCTTGCGTCAGGACGTCGCCTGACTCGCACAAGGGGCCCGCGACGACGCGAGGCGACACGGGTGATCCACTCTTTCCGATTGCCGTGATGCGATGGAACGCGCCGTACATCGCTGGTCGCAGCAGTGTGTGGAAGCCCGCGTCCGCGAACACGTAGTCGACGCTTCCGCTGCGCTTCGAGCCGCGGACTTCCGTGACGAGAACGCCGCACTCCGCGGTCAGGTAGCGCCCCGGCTCGACCTCCAGTTCGATCGCGCGACCGAGGTCGCCTTCGAGCGCGCGTTTCGTCTCGAGCCATTCGCGCACGAACCGTGCGACGTCGAACGCGGACTCGCCATCGCGGTAGGGGATCGGCAGTCCGCCTCCAGCTGAGATCACAGCGAGGTCTGGCCCGGCGAGAAGCGACAGTCGTCGCACCGCAGCGCGCACGCGCGCCAAGTTCTCGAAATCCGCGCCGGAACCGATGTGGACGTGCAGGCCCTTCACACGCAATCCGGCGGAGCGAGCTCGCGCGACTACGGCGGGCAATTCCGCGTGCCAGATGCCGTGCTTGCTCGATTCGCCGCCCGTGTTCACCTTGCGGCCGTGACCGTGCCCGAACCCCGGGTTCACGCGCAACGTGACGTCGCGACCGACGTCGAGCGCCGCGTACTGCTCGATCTGGAACGGCGACCCCAAGTTCACGGGGCAACGATGCTCCACGAGCATCGCCAGCGCCGCGGAATCGAAGAGATCGGCGGTGTACGCGATCGAGTGCGCCTCGAATCCGACGCGGAGCGCGCGCTCGACTTCGCCAGCGGAGACTCCGTCGACGAACGCTCCCGCGCGACGGACGACTCGGAGCACGGCGAGATTCGCGTTCGCCTTCTGCGCGTAGCGAACGCGGTCGAAACCCGCGAGATCGTGGATGCGGCTCTCGATCGTCGCCGCGTCGTAGACGTACAGCGGCGTGCCGTGCTCGCGCGCGAGCCGAGTCAGGAGTGCATCGTCGAGCGTCGCGGGTCTCATGAGGTGTCGAGGGCGGATGGAAGTGCGGTCTCGAGCTTCGCGATCGCGCTCTCGTCGTGTGCGGCGGACACTGCCAACCGGAAATAGCTGCCGAGACCGTCGGGGTAACTGACGTGGGGAATGAGGATGCCGTGCTCGAGGAGTGCTCGTTGCACTCGATCGCCGCGATCCGGCGCAGTTGCCTTCCACGCGAAGACAGGCAGCGGCAAGTCGTGCGCGTCGACGCCGACTCCGCGCAGCAGGCGACGCACGCGCTCGATGTTCGCGCGCAGTCGGACGAGTCGCGCTCCATCGCTCTCGAGGAGCGCGATCGCAGCCGATCCAGCCATCGCCAACGCGGGAGGGATCGGAGTGGAGCCGACGAAAGCACGCGAACGCGCCGCGATTTCATCGATGACGGCGCGCGATCCAGCGATGAATCCGCCGAAGCAACCCAGCGCCTTCGAGAGAGTTCCCGTCACGACGAGGCGCGGATCCGCGACACCGGCGTGCTCGTGACTGCCGCGGCCGCCCGCACCGAGGACTCCGGTCCCGTGGCAATCGTCGACGGCGAGCCAGCCGCGCTGCGGAAGCGCGTCCAAGAGCTCACGGATCGGCGCGACGCCGCGCATCACGGGGTAGACGCCGTCGGTCAGGATCAACAAAGGACCGTCGGATCCCTCGCGCGCTGCTTCCTCCGCGGATCGCGCGCTGCAGAAGTCGTAGCTGCGCGACGCGATGCCACTCGAAGCCAGAGCGTCGGCCATGCTCACGTGCGCCTCGCGATCGACGATCGCGCGCGGCCTCTTGTGCGCGATTCCCTGCAGGAACACGTGATTCGACAGGTAGCCGTCCGGCACGAGCAGCGCCGCCTCGAGGCGCAAGAAGCGTGCAAGGTCGAGTTCGAGGTCGTCGTGAGCGACGGCATTGCCCGTCGTTGCCCGCGAGCCACTTGCGGACACGCCGTATCGCTCGAGTCCGGACCGCAGCGCGTCTCGAACCTCGGGTGCGTGCGCGAGGCCGAGGTAGTCGCAGCCCGCGAATGCGATGAGTTCCCGTCCGCGGACGCTCACCGCGCCCGCGGCGGCGCGCTCGATCGCGAGGCGCGCCATGCGATCAACGCGCCGGCGGTGTGCACGACACCAGCGGGATCGAAGCCATCGTGTGCAGTCCCGGAGCCGCGGCACGCAGCGACGCGATGCTGTTCAACGTGATCGCGCTCGTCGCGATGTCGCCTTGGACGCCGCCTTTCCATACGAGATCGATCGCCGGCTCACCATCGACGATGACGCGGTCGTGCGGGTCTGGGTAACCGATCGACGCCTGGAACTTCAGAGTCACGACCAACTGATTGGAGTCGTGGCCGCGTGCTTCCTGACGAACGCCGCAGATCCGGCCCTTGGGCACGAGGCCGAGACCACTGTGGAGGTCGCGATCGGCGTAGACCGGTGCGATGTCCTCCTCCCAGCGCGTGACGCGCAACCCGAGACGCGCCGCGATGAAGTGCAAGGACTCACCGAGGCCCACGTGACGCAGTGTTCCGGCCTTGACCTGCGCCTGGAACTGCGCGTCGTCGAGGTTGACGCCGATCTTCTTCTGGAACGGAATGCGGCGCGAAGATGCGTCCTGGAAACGGTGCACTTCGACGCCGCGCACCGAGCGCGAGATCGCAGTCGCTGCGACGGGGAACGCGTCCATCAGGAAGCCCGGGTTCACGCCCGTGCCCAGCAGTCGACCGTCCGTCTTCTTCGCGACGGCGTCGAGATCGCGTGCCAGTTGCTGGTGGCGCAAGTACGGCCACGAGAGTTCTTCGCACGTGCTGACGATGCACGCGCCGCGCTCGAGCAGCGCATGGAAGGTCGGTGCGCACACGGCCATGTCGCTGGACGTCGTGACGATCGCCGCGTCGTACGAGCGCGGATCCACGTCGAGGGCGGGGCGGATGACGACGTCCGAGCGCACAGCCGGCACGACCTCGGACAAGCGCTTCTTGGCGAACGCGGGCGAAACGTCGACTGCCGCCACGACTTCGCCCAGGCCGCGTTCGACCAGGTCCGTGACGATTTTGACGCCCAAAGGGCCCAACCCAACGTGAAGGATTCTCAGCATGGCGGGCGGGAGTATACGAGAGCGTTCGAAGTGCGACTCCCTGGTGTCGACGGATGCGGGTCGATCGCGGCGGGGCGATCTGCGCCGGCGCCGGACATCACGGATGTCAGGTCGCTGCAGAGCGGCTCGGCAGGGTCCTTCGATGCCGCAGGCTCGACTTCTTCACACGCTCGTGGCGCGGGCTGATGCCCAGAACCCAAGGTGCTGAGCGGCTACTGAATTGCGCGTGTCGCGGGCGGAAGCTCCGAAGCCGTCGCTCAGAGCCTCGCCAAAGACACGATGTGTTCGCGGCGGCTGACGACGACGCCGCCCGGTGCTTCGGCCGTGACAGCGAACAGGGCCGGCCGACTCACCTGGATCTTGGCGTCGATCGGCACGAGGACCTCGGCGCCCGCGATGTCGACGACTCCGCCATCCACGGGATGATCGGTCCCGCGAGGTTCGTCGAAAATCCAGAGCTGGTACTGCTTCCGCGTCGGGTCGTTCGTGGGCAAGCCGCAAAAGCGCATGTACCCCTGCTGCAGCGCGGTGCTCCAGTGCACTTCGCCGCTGACGGCGCGGCCGTCCTCGTCCTCGGTCGACTTCCACGGCGGCACTAGGTGGTCGGGGGCCGCGTCCACCGCTTGCTGCAGAACTCGCGTCTCCAGCGTTCGGCTAGGGAGACTCGGGCTGCGCGTCCAGGCGATCGCGGCCACGCTCGCGGCCGCCGCCGCGGCGACCCACCCGCTCCACGCGACAAGGCCCTGTGTCGCGGTGTGGTTCTGAGCGGGCTCGGAATCATCGCGGCTCGTGCGAACACCGGGCCCAGCCAGTGTTGCACGGAGGGCTTTTGGCGTCGCGACCGATCGAAGTGCCGCGCCAGCGATCCGCGCCTTCAGATCTTCCGGGATGGCCTCGCATCGACGATTCGCGAAAGCGATCTCCAGTGACGCCACCGCACGGTCGTAGCACTCCACGTCGATGTCTTGGTGCAGCACGGCGAGACGATTCAACTCGCGCATCCCGTCGTCGTCGAGGCCGTGGACCGCGCGATCGCGCATGAGGTCGAACAGTCGATCTTCCTCCGGACCGTTCGGTCGATCGCGCAGCTTGTGACGGATCACGACTGCACCTCTTCTTCGTGCAGCTCGTCCCGTCCCTCACGCCGGGCTTGGTGTTGCGACGGATCGAGCGGGTCATACCGAGCATCTCACGCACGCGGATCAGGCCGCGGCGCAGGTGGGTCTTGACCGTCCCGAGGGGGAGCGACGTGACCTTCGAGAGCTGATCGTGCGACAGACCATCGTAGATGGAGAGGCGCAGCACTCTCTATTCGTCCGGTCGGAGCTTTGCGAGTGCCCTTTCCGCACGCGCGACCTCGTCCCCGATATCGACGAGCTCCTGCGATCGATCGCCCGAAGGACGGACCTTGTCCTCTTCGAGCACCTCGGCCTGGATCGCGCGCTGACGTCGGCGGCCGCGGTCGATCAAGCGCCGCCGTGCGATCATCGCGATGAACGTGATCTCGCTCGAGAGCGACGGGTCGTAGCGGCCCGCCTCGTTCCAGATCTCGATGAAGACGTCCTGAACGGCGTCCTCGGCCTCTTCGCGAATCGGGCAAAAATCGACGGCTCAAGGACCAAACGAGTCCGCCGAAGCGATCCAAGCACCCTGTACGGCTCCCGGTCCGCCCGCGGCGACTCGATGCAAGATGGGTTCGGCCACGGACGATCTGCGGAGCGTCCAGTTCGCCAGGAGTGATCGTCGAGCCGCTTGGGTGCTGCGGAACCCACAGTCGGGACACGGAGCGTCGCGCGCATGCCAATCGTGGGGATGGCTGTAACCCAAAGGAACTCACGCGGCTCCAAACAAGCCGGGCTAGATTCACGCCTCTCCCCT
>JAYTBY010000890.1:0-2363 GCA_043736755.1 Planctomycetota bacterium
ACGCAGGGCGCGACCGACTTCGCGCGCAGGACCAACTTCGCGAGCCGCTCACGGAACGGCGGTGCGACGCGCGCCTCGTCGAGCACGAGCCGTCCCGCGGACGCGGCCGCTTCCTTCCGGCGCGCGCGCACGAGCAAGTTCTTCTCGATCAAGTGCCAGGCGAGCGACGTCTCGGACAACCAACTGTCACCGTCGGAATGGCCCGTGTAGACGCCTTGCTCGCGCGCTGAATCGCGCGTCCACTTCGTCAGGTCGTTCGTCGCTTCGTAGATGACGAGAACGTCGGGCTGGAGCGGCGCCACGCGGTACTCGAGGTTTTTCGCGATGTCGTCGAGCACGTAGCCCGCGACTCCGGCGTTCACGAAGTCGATGTCGGCTGTCGGATGCGCGGCTCGTAGCGCGTCGGTGACGAGGCTGGGCCAAGTCGCCGCGTTGCTCGAAGCCTCCGCGCAGAATGTGGTCGATGCGCCCAGGAAAGCGACGCGCACGCGACCCGCCGGCTTCGGCATCTCGATCCCACTGCCGCGAAAGCCTCGCTCGTCGATCCGGATCGCACCCGTGTCGCGTGACGGCGGCGGGATCGCGAGGCCCGAAGCTGGATCGACCGCGAACGTGTGCACACGGAAGAACGTTCCGTACTGGCTGTAGAACCGGATGCGCGCTGCGGCTTCGACGCCGAGGACCCCCACGACGAGGAGGCCGAGAACGAGCAGGATCTTCCCCTTCCGCGCTAGTCGTGCCACTCGAGCCGGAGCATCGTGGAGCCGCGCGTGCGCGGCAAGGACGATTCCGAACTGCGCAATTCCAGAATGGCGCTCGCGCGCGTCGATCTTCTCCGCGTGGACGCTGCTGGCAGGCGGCGCCACGGGGAGAGACACCTATGATTTCCGGCATTGGTGCGCGCCAGGGCAGCGGCGCGCGCACGAGTTCGTTCCCGATTCTCATGGCAGCGTGCGCGAGCATGCTCGCGCTCCAGTCGTGCGGCATCGATTTCGGCGTCGATAGCGACGGCAGCGGCACAGCCGCGGGCCCCACGGGTGGTCAAGGAGTCGTCGACGACGGACCGCCGCCGACCCTGGGTGATCTCGCGGTCGCAGGCGACGTCGTCGGCGCGTTCGAGGTCGTCGTGCCTTCGATCACGCCCTTCGTCGTGCACGGCACGATGCCCGTGCCGGCTGGCGCGCACGTCGATCCGTCCTCGACCGTGCCGTTCCAGGTGCGTGGTCCGGACGGAATCGCGGTGCTCGCCCAAATCGAGACGGTGACACGCTGGCCGCGCGCCGAGGACGGTGCGGACGTCGTCGAGATCCTGGCGCGTGTCGATCGCCCCGCGGGCATCGCGGCCGGTGCGCGCGTGCGCTACGAGATCGTCTACCAACCGCACGGCGCCAGCTCGTGCCATCCGTCCGTCCACGTCGAGGAACTGCTCGCGGAACCGAATGCGATCATGTTGAGCACGCGCGACGTGTTCGGACACGAGTACACGACCGACCTGTGGGCCGACGGCCGCGCGGGCTCGGGCTCGGCGCGCAGTTTCAAGCGCGGGCGCGTGGCCGCCGAGGTCGCGACGCACGAGGTCTTGAAGCCGGTGACGCCCGTCACCGGCCCGACCGCGACGCTGCCGCACATGCTGGGCGTTCACGCCTACTTGACACGCTGGACGAGCGAAGATTTCGTCTCGCTCGACCTGCGCATCCACAACGCATTCAGTGGGCGCGACTCGACGACGACGGACGACAACCCGCTGGGCAAAGTCTATTTCGACGCGCTCGAGATCTCGGTGCCCGCCGGCTGGATCGTCTTCGAAGCCGTCGACAATCCGTGGGCCGGTCCGTGTCTCACGGCGGAGGGCCGAGCGACGAAAGCACTCGTGCGCGCGAACGAAACCGGTGCCATGCACGTCATCGGGCCGCTCGCGCAGTTCGAGCGGCGACTCGTGATCGCGCGCGCCGGAACCGAAGCGCGTGCTCAGGCCTTCCTGCGCGAAGAAGGGTTGGGCTTCTGTCGTGACGGCACGAGCTCGACGGGCCTCCAGTACTTCTCGTGGTGGCACCCCGAACTGGGGCGCTATTACCCGCAGCATCACCCGCTGCCGAGCTTGGGCGCGGAGAGCGAGGCACCGTTGCGCGCGCAGCTCTCGGGCGAGTGGAACGCGCTCTCGAATCAGGTGCGCAGCGGTTCCACCGGGCTTTTTCCGATCGAATCGGGAAATCTCGGCTGGGCGCATCCGTTCGGCATCCAACACGGCGGCATGGTCAGCGGCGCCGAGATCTACCTCTACGACGGTGTCGACGTCGCGCAAGCCGCGTCCGTCGAGGGCGTGCGCGCCGCGCAATTGCGCCTGCGCATGTACACGGACCGAC
>JAYTBY010000891.1:0-2361 GCA_043736755.1 Planctomycetota bacterium
TGAGCGGTTTTGGCAAGGGGCGCGTGTTTCTCGCGTCGGGAGCGACGGACATGCGCAAGTCGTTCAACGGTCTGAGCGGGGTCGTTCGCGCGTCGTTGGATGGCGATCCGCTGTCGGGCGATCTCTTCGTCTTCTGCAATCGCTGGAAGAACCGGCTGAAGATCTTGTACTTCGACACAAGCGGGATGTGGGTGCTCGCGAAGCGCCTCGAGCGCGGGACGTTTGCGTGGCCGGCACGGATCGATGGGCGAGCACGCGTCGAGATGCGTCATGAGGAGCTGATGCTGTTGCTCAATGGGCTCGACGCGGGCGAGTTGCGTGAGCGCTCGAGGTGGCGACGGAAAGCGATGTAGGCATTGTGCGCGTGCGCACATAAGGCGCACGATTATCTCAGAAAACAAGCAACTGAATGCGCGTGCGTGCGTAGATGTGTTCGTGAGCACGACGATGGAACTGCGCGACGAAATCAGCGCGCTCAAGCTGGCTCTCGAAGCGCAGCAACGCGCGCTGGCCGAACGTGACGCCTTCGTCGCACAGCACCTTCAACGGATCGACGAGCTCGAACGTCAGATCGAGTTGCTCGTCAAGCAACTGAAGAGTTCCTCGCACAACCAGCGCGTGCTCGAAGCGCGCCTGAAGGAACTGCTCGCCCGGCGCCGCGCGCTGGCGGACACCTTGGCACCAGGGCAACTGGCGCTGCTGTTCGGCGACGCGCCGATGCCGACGCCGCCGTGCGCCAGCGAAGCGCCGGACGGCGAAACGGGTGTGGACAAGATCCGACCTCGCCATCGCCGTACGCGCGAGCCGCGCACAGTGTCCTACGAAGCCCTGCCGCGCGAGCACGTGCAACACGAGATCGCTCCCGAGCAGCGTGTGTGCCCGGTGACCGGGAAGTCGCTGATCCAGATCGGCGAAACGACCACGGAGGTGCTCGAGTACCGCCCCGGCATGATCGTGTTGATCGTCCATCACCGCCCGGTGTACGGATTGAGCGTGGAAGATCAGAAGGAACGCACGATCGACCCGCTCGTGACGCCCGCACCAGCGCTCCCGATCGAGGGCGTGCAGGCTGGACCCGCGCTCCTCGCGCGGATTCTGGTGCAGAAGTACTGCAATCACCTGCCGCTCTATCGCCAACAAGCGATCTTCGAGCGTGAAGGCCTCTTTCTGCCGCGTCAAACGATGTGCGACTGGGTGATGGCGAGCGCCTTCCAGCTCGGACCGATTCAGCAAGCGCTGCGCAAGCAGATCCTCGCGAGCGGGGTGGTGCAGCTCGACGACACACCCGTGCAGTGTCAGGGCGGGAAGGGCGAAAAGAACTTCCAAGCGCACTTGTGGGCGTACGTCAGTCCCAGGATCGAGGGCGTTGTCTTCGACTTTGCTCCCGACCGCACGCACGATCACGTACTGGACTTCCTGGGCCCCGACATCGCTGGCTGGCTCATCGGCGATGGCTATGCCGGCTACATGACGATCGCGGGCAAGCGTCCAGGCGTGAGCGTGGCCGGCTGTTGGGTGCACGCTTTCCGCAAGTTTCGCGGCGCGCTCAAGAACTGGCCTGCGGAGGCGTCGTCGATGATGAAGGTGATCGGCGAGCTGTTCGATGTCGAGGACGAGGCTGACGACCAGAAGCTCACCGCGGACGAGCGGCACAAGCTGCGCGCTGAAAGATGTCCGCCGATCTTGAAGCGCATCAAGGCACAGGCCGAAAGCCTGCACGGAATAGGAAGCGACAAGGAATCCATCGAGGATGCGCGCAAGTACCTCGTCAACCAATGGGATTGCTTGGAGGTGTTCCTCCAGCACGGCGACATCCCGATCCACAACAACACCTGCGAGAGGTCGATCCGTCAGATTGCGATTGGAAGGCGCAACTGGCTGTTCGCGGGCAGCGAGCGCGGCGGTGAGGCCGCGGCGATCGTCTACTCCCTGATCGAGAGCTGTCGCCTCATCAAGGTCGACCCAGCCGTGTACTTGGCCGACGTGCTCGTGCGCGTGGCCACGCATCCGGCCAGCCGCGTCGACGATCTCGTGCCTGCGCGTTGGAAGGAACTCTTCACGACCGCCAGCGTGGGCGGAGCAGGCCTGACGGCGTGCGGGGCGGCGGTCACGCCCCCCTGATCGCCCGGCCTGAACGGCCACTGGCTGCGGGAACGGAGGCCGCGTGCATGTCCGACTCCGCACGCGCGAAGCATCGGTGAGATCGATCCGTTGAGCCAGGACGAGCGCGATTCGCCTGCCGGACGCTTACTTTGAGCCGTGGATGTGCATTCCGAGGAGTTCGTGCAGTTCTCGAAGCTCTTGCAGATCCGCAGCCTCCAACCCGGACTGCTCGCCCAGCAGCCGCTTCTTGGCAGATCG
>JAYTBY010000892.1:0-2360 GCA_043736755.1 Planctomycetota bacterium
GCGAAGCGCCCGCCGCGTTGATCTTCGTGACGAGGCGCAGCACCGCGCCGCCCGCACAGCGCAGTCCGTCGCCGAAGGTCGTGCCGAGACCGCCGGCGACGCCCGCCGTCCCCTGGAAATAGAGCGCGAAACTGTTCGGCATCCGCGTGCCGCGCAGGACCAGGGTGTCGAGGGCGATGCTCGCCACGCCGCCGGCCGTGAGCTTGCCGCCGCTGAAGCTGACCGTGTTCGCGCAGCCTCCGTCGGCGCCGCCGGTGTTTCCGCACGGACACGGCGTTCCGCTCCCGTCGCCGAAGCAGAAGGGAGTGCCGATCGTCGCGACGGGGCCCAATTGTCCGTCCTGGATCCACGTCTGGATCTGCGCTTGATCCGCAGCCGTGAGGCAGGCGGAGTTCCCCGCGTCGGCGAGCGGATCTCCGCTGCAACCCGCTCCGAGCGGCATGTCGCCGTTCTGGATGCGGACGAGGGTGGAGAATCCCTTCGTCTGCCCCGCGACGAAGTAGGCCGGGAGTTGAGACTGCGCGAAAGCGACGAAGATGTCACCATTCGCGATGTTGAACCCGCCGTTGCCCTGCGTGCTGTGGCAGTCGGCGCAGTACGTGCGGTAGATCGGGTGCACGGCGTCGAACCGCGTTTGTGCCTGTGTTGGCGCTGCGGACAAGGCGACGAAGAAGCTCAACATGATGGCGGAAATGCGCACGCGATGCTCCGATCGAAGGGGACGGACGAACGATCGAGAACGCTAGCGAGTCGTGATCGAGGCGCCGTCAAGAGCGAGTCAGGCGGAGCACAATCCGGGCCTCGACCGGGAGTCGTCGAGACTCGACCGGCTCTGTGGGATACGAGTTGTTCGCCGTCCGCCACGGGCTCGAACGAACGCTCCAGTCCGTGGAGGCCCGGCGACGAGCCCTCGGCGGGATTGTTCAGACCGACCGATGATTCCTACTTCGAGGCGATCCGTTGTGCACGCTCTCCAACGCATTCCAGGCAACGCGCGCGCAACGGAAACGCGCTGCCTCGTCGGGCAGTCCCGTAGACGGACGAATCGGACAGGCGAACTCGACGCGCTGGTATCAGGCTTGGTATCGCAACGCCGCGGACTCTGCACGAGCGTGTTCGGATCGATCGTTCCACGCAGGATCGCGTCTCCACGCGACCCGCAGCGAGAGTTCCGTCCGGTGATGGTGTTGTGCGCAGCGTGATCTGGCGCTCTCCGTCCAAGGATCGAGAGAACGTGGCGCACTTCTTGCCTGGAGCACGTCGGTCCGACCTCATCGAAGCCGGACTTAGGGCCCTGCGCTCACGCGACGCACGGTCCAGCTGCCCTGATTCGTTCGGCGACCAGGGCCCATCCGTCGCGGCGAGGACGAGCAATTGAGCACAACGCTGCGTACGTTTCGGACATTTGTACTTCTGACCGCGCTTGCGCGGCTCGCCCCGGCGGACATCCTCGGTACGGCCGAGAGCTTTGCGGTCCTGGCGAGCTCCTCCGTTTCGAACACCGCTTCTAGCGTGATCTCCGGCAACTTGGGGGTGTGGCCTGGCACGGCGATTACGGGCTTTCCGCCGGGTGTCGTGGTTGATGGCACCGTGCACGCGACGGATGTCGTGGCGATGCAGGCGCAGAGTGACGCGAACACGGCTTTCATCGCACTGGCCTCCTTGGTTCCGAACCAGGATCTCACGGGTCTAGATCTCGGCGGACTCACGCTGACTCCGGGTGTGTATTCGTTCTCGACCTCCGCGCAACTCACCGGAACTCTCACGCTGAATACGCTGGGGAATCCTGACGCCCTATTTGTGTTCCAAATTGGCAGCACGCTGACGACCGCGAGCAGCTCGACGGTTGCCACGATCAACGGCTCGAACGATTGCCAGATCTACTGGCAGATCGGAAGCTCGGCGACGCTCGGGACCGGCACCTCGTTCCAGGGGAACATCCTCGCGCTGGCGAGCATCACGCTGACCACGGGTTCGAGGGTCGTCTCTGGTCGCGCGCTCGCTCTGACTGGCGCAGTCACGTTGGACAACGTGGACGTCACCGCCGCATGCACGTGCATCCTCGTGCCAGCGAGCCAAGACTGCAACACGAACAGCGTTCCCGACGAGTGCGACATCGCCGGTGGCGGGAGCCTCGACTGCAATCAGAACGGCATCCCCGACGAGTGCGAGCCCCCGGGCGCGTTCCCGCACTTCCAGACGTGTGATCCGTCGCCGAATGCGAGCGTCGGTTCTACGCTCACGTTCGAAGTGTGCGCGACCACCGGAACTCCGGGCGTGCCCGTCACGTTGACGCTCTTCAACAGCTTGCCTCTGGGCGCGACGCTCACGCCGCCGCTCCCGCTCACGGGCGACACGGT
>JAYTBY010000893.1:0-5153 GCA_043736755.1 Planctomycetota bacterium
GCGCGTCAACGTGTCGCCGGTGCCCATGGCGCGCAAGATGCCCGTGCCGCTTTGCGCCGCGAGGTGTCGCGCGACCCAGCCCGAGGTGAGCCCGATGCCCGGCCCAGTCCACGCGGACTCCATGCGACTCTGTGCTTCGAAGTGCGACCGCGAGGACTCGGGCGAACCGGTCGCGTGCACGAAGAGCAGTTTTCCCGACTGACATGCCGGCATCAGCGGCAGAGCTGAGGGGTGGAGACCGAAGAAGCTCGTCAAGTAGTGGACGCCGTTCGGCTGTCCTGGATTCGGCATCGCGAGGCCCGGGCGCGCGCTCGCGAGGTGCGGGTCGGCGAACGGCGAGCACAGCGAGATGCCGTCCATTCCTCCGCGCAGGAAGACGAGAACGAGTGCGTCGACGCCAGGCGGATTCGGCGCCCCGAAAGCGATGCGCGGCAAACTCGATGCAGCGGCGACTGCGCCGGCGCCGACGAGGAACGAACGTCGGTCTAAACCGTTCGAGCGAAGAGCGGATCGGTTCATGGCGTGCACTCTTCAGTAGGCCTGGAACGAGGGAGCCGACGCGGTGAGCGCCAGTGTCTCGGAGCGCAGCGCATCGCTCGCCACGGGGAAGAGGTCGACGTAGTCCTGGATCGCCGCGACATCAGGCGTCAGCGGGCCTGGTCCGCGCAGGATCGACGCAGCGCGCCGCGCCCAACTTGTTTTCGGCGCCGTGCCGAACGCCGCACCGACATCGATCGAAACGCCGGAGACTTGGTTCGCGAAGAGTCGCGTTGCGAACGACCAACGCCGCTGCAACCCGCCGATCCAGGCTTCGGCTGTGTCCGGATATCCATCGGGTGCGGGCCAATGGAAGGGACGATGCCCCATGGCGGCCAGCTCCTCGGCCAGAACGGTCGTCCCCGTGTACTGGAACGGCAGGGAACGCAGGATTCCCGCAGCGACATGGAAGGGCCGCTTCGTCTTGCGCACTTCGAGCGGCGCGCCCGCGAAGGCCCACGGTGAGAGGATCACGCGCAAGACGGCGCGAATGTCACCTTGAGTCGCGGTCCATTCGGCTGCGGCGACGATCGGGGCGACCTCGACTCCGTGGAACCACCGACACAGTTTGCCGCTGATGCGCAGCGCAGTGGCCGGATGGAGCGCGATCGTGCGGATCACCTTCTGCCCGTCGAGGACACCGCCGCCCGCTGGAATCGTGTCGCCGAGGAACGGCTTCGACCCGTTGTCGTGCGTCGCAGGTTCGAAGCGGAACGCGCCGGCATTCACATCCTCGAAGAGATGGAAGGTCCAACCCGTGAGACACCGCGCCGCTTCACGCACGTCGAGCTCCGTGAAGTGGCCTAGCCCGAGCGAGTGCAGCTCGAGAATCTCGCGACCATAGTTCTCGTTCGGAGCGCTCGCGGTGCTGCGGTAGTTGCCGAGGCTGAAGAGCATCGCCGCGCTGCGTGCCGAGGCGCGCAAGAGCATTGGGAACGTGCCGAGTGCAAGGGCACGGCACACGTCGCGGTCGTCCTGGTGTTTCAGGATCGAAGCCAGCGAATCGCTCTGGTCGATGCTGAAGTGGTTGGACCGGAACTCGACCATGCGTTCGTGGAGTTGGCGCTTCGAGCGCGCCGCGCGCATCAGGCTCGCCGCCTGCAGATCGACCATTGGGATCTGCAGCGCGCCCGTCGCCCCATAGGCATTCCACAGCTGCTGCGGTGACATCGACACCGTCGGAAAGCGCGCGACCACTGCATCGCCCTCTGGATCCGCGAGGTTCTCCGGATGGAGTTGCTCCTCGAGAAACGCCTCCCAACCAAGAGCCTGAGCGCGCGCGGAGCGCGGGATCGTGGCCGTACGAGATGCGCTCGAGCAGGCGATCGAGCCCGCCAACGGGGAGGCGCGGGAGAGTCAAAGGCATGGAAAAAAGTGAAGGCGGACAGATCGAGAGACGTGCGGGGATTCGTGTTTCGGACCGCACGCGGTCGATCCCGCAAGGGATGGAACTCGAAGCTCCTCGCTAGCCGCCGAAGTAGATTCGCGGCCGTGCCGCCGCGACGCGTTTCGAACCCGAAGAACCCGTGGCTCTCGAGTCACGTCGAGTGGCTCGAGGAACCGCCCGTCGCGGAGCTCGAGGTATTCGAGGAAGAAGCGCACTCGGTCCTCACAGAGAACGACAGTCCGGACGTCGGGTTCCGTTGGAGCGTGAACCCCTACCGAGGGTGTTGGCACGCTTGCGCGTATTGCTACGCGCGGCCCGGGCATCAGTACCTCGGCTTCGGCGCGGGCAGCGACTTCGACCGACGCATCGTGGTCAAGACGAACGCTGCCGAGGTCTTGAGTGTCGAACTCGCGCGCCCGTCGTGGCGTCGCGAAGTCGTCGTGTTCTCGGGTTCCACCGACTGCTACCAACCGCTCGAAGCAACGTACGAGCTCACGCGGCGCTGCCTCGAGATCTGTCGAGCGCGCCGCACTCCCATCGCCATCATCACGAAGGGCACGTTGATCCGTCGCGACGTCGACCTCCTCGCACGGATCGCGCGCGAGGTAGGGGCGCACGTGACGTTCTCGATCCCCTTCCTCGAACCCGACATCGCGCGCGCGCTCGAACCCGGCGCGCCTACGCCCGATCGACGCTTCGAGACGATGCGCATCCTCCATGAAGCGGGCGTAGAAGTCGGAATCTCGCTCGCGCCGCTGATCCCAGGATTCCGCGAGAGCGACCTGCCGGCCCTGCTCCAACGCGCGCAGGAATGCGGAGCCGTGAGCGCGTTCACGACGCTCCTCCGCCTGCCCGCCGAAGTCGCACCCGTCTTCGAGGAACGCTTCCGCGCCGCGTTCCCCGACTCGTGGAAGAAGGTCGAGAACGCACTGCGCGAGATGCGCGGCGGCTCCCTGCACGACCCACGCTTCGGACACCGCATGCGCGGCCACGGCCCGCGCTGGGACGCCGTGATGCGCCTCTTCGAAATCCACCGCCGCCGCCTCGGGCTCGACGACACCGACCGTCGGATCAACCGCCCCGCTGACGCGAGAACAGCAACGCAGGGCGAACTCTTCGATTGACCGTGTCGATGGAAAATGGTGTCAGACACGTCCACCTTCGCGGTCCGACGGCGCCCACACACTGTGCGGAACACGGGGGTGAACTTGCCGGACATCGATCACCAGTTTCGGCCCCGCCGGAGTAGCGCAAAAGTTGGCCAGGCACCGCTGAGAGCTACTCGGCGATTCAGCTCCAGCGGTGGTAAGCGGGGTGCCCTTCGCGCACCGCGACGAACGTTCCGCGGCATGTTGCGGTGATCTTGCCGCCGGCTTCGAGTTCGGCCTCGATGATCGCGCGGTCGTCCGTCGATTCGACGACCCAGGCGCGCAGTTGCACGGGACCGTTTGTCGGCGTCGGGCGTTTCAGCTTCACGTGGAAGTCGGCCGTCACCGTGCACGGCGGCGCGGACGCGCCGGACTTCTTCATCAGGTGGCACGCGGCAGTCCAGTTGCTGTGGCAGTCGAGTAGCGCGCCGCAGATCCCGCCGTTCAGCATCCCGGGAAACGCTTCGTGGTGCGCCTCGGGGGTCCACGTCGCGACAAGGCGCTCGCCGTCCTCGAAGCTTTGGATGCGCAGGCCCTTCGCGTTCGCGGGGCCGCAACCGAAGCAGATGCTCGTCGGAGCGAATCGTTCCTGCACGCTCGTCGTCATGCGTGGCTCGCGAAAGCAGTGCGGGTGGGTTCGAGGTGACCCTGTGTGCGCGCGAAACAACCGCTCGTCATGAGCGGAGTGGAGAGTGGTGGGCTAGACAGGAATCGAACCTGTAACTTCCACGCTGTGAACATGGCACTCTGCCGATTGAGTTACTAGCCCGACAGGGGCGGAGAGGATAGAGCGCGCGGCCGCGGCTCGCAAGCACGGCAGCCGGCGAACTCCTCGAAGCCCACGGTGAAGGACGGGCTCGCGTCGCAAAGCGGGGCAACGAGGTTTCGAGGGCCCGGATGATCGAGCCTCGACGGCTGCTCACGGTCGCAGATCCTTGCCCAGCGTGCGCTTCAGGATCTCCCCGAGCCGATCTTCCGCCCGCCGCAGCATCATCCGCACGGCGTCCTCGGTGCGCCCGCCCATGATCTCGCCGGCCTCGCGGAGCTGCTTGCCCTCGAAGAAGACGAGCGTGATCGCCTGACGGTGCTCGGGCGTGAGCTCCTCGAGCGCGGTCCGCAGCACCCCGAAGCTCTCGTCGCGCGTGACCTGCATCGTCACGGAGAGATCGGTGCTCTCGGGCTCGGACGAACGCGTGCCTTCCGAATCGCCCGGCATCGGCGCATCCATCGATCGCTCACGTCCGAGATCGCGCTTGCCCGCCGAATAGAACTCGGCCTTGTCGCGGATCTTGTTCTGCAGGATCTGGAGAAACCAACGGATGAGCGACGGTTCGCCGCGGTACTCGTAGTTCGGGAAGTCGCGCGCTGCCTCGCGAAATGTCGTCTGCGCGAGGTCGTCGGGTTCTTCCTTGAGGCGCAACTTCGGGCCGAGCTTGCGCCGCGCGACCTCGACCATCATGTGGTGGTAGCGCTTGAAGAGATCGTTGAGCGCCGTCGCGTCCCCCGCCTTCGCGCGCGCGACGAGCTTGGCCGTCTCGTCGTCAACGAAGCCGTCGGGGAGCTGGAATTGCGCGGGGATCGGTGCGGGCACCGGTTGCGCGTCTTTCTCGTCGGGTCCTGACATGAGCGTGCGGAGGATACGTCGACCGTTCGGGTCGGAACAGATGAGGTCAGGATCGGGTGCGCGATTTCAGCCTGGCTTGCGACCCACGAGCTCCAAGAACTCGGGCTCCAGCATCACTCGTACCCCGAGCTCCGCCGCGCGTTTCGCCTTGGATCCGGGCTTTCCGCCGACGACCAGGATGTTCGTCTTCGCGCTGACGTCCGAACCGACGCGGCCGCCGAGGTCCTCGACGACCTTCTTCGCCTCGGCGCGGCCGAGCCCTTCGAGCGTGCCCGTGAACACGACGCTCTGGCCGGAGAAGACGCCGGTCGTCGAGTTCGCGGTCAGTGCGAGGATCGCCACGCCTCCCGCGAGCAAGCGCTCGACGAACGCCACGTTCGTTTCGGAGTCGAACCAACGGCGCACGCGCGCCGCGGACTCGGGGCCGACCCCGTCGACGTGTTGGAGCTCGTCGAGC
>JAYTBY010000894.1:0-11576 GCA_043736755.1 Planctomycetota bacterium
CTGGTTCGTTTACGGGTACCCGGATAGTTGCCTCTACGACGTGCTCTTCGGCAGCGCGATTCGCAGCGCAGGCGACGTCAACGGCGATGGGGTGGGCGACCTCATCGTCGGCGCCGAGAGTCAGAACTTTGGCAAGGCGGCATCGAGCCACGTGTTCCTGTTCCTGGGCAATGTCGGCGGAGGTCCGACCTATGTCGCGAAAGCGCGACGTGGTGACGACACAGGCACGTTGGAGCCGCTCTCGCGATCGGGCTCGCCGGATTCGTTCCGCTTGCGCGCGAAAGCCGACGCCGCGCAGGCCGCATCGAGCACGATCCGCGGACGTGCGGTCGCGTTCCTCGAGTACGAGGTCAAGCCGCTCGGCGCACCCTTCGACGGCACGGGCTTGCGTCGCAGTTCGAGCCTCGACACCGGCGCGCCGAATTCGAGCACGACGTTCAACGCGCTCGCCGACGGACTGCAACCGGGCACGGCTCATCGCTGGCGCGCACGCGTCGCGAGCGACGATCCTGTCTTCGCGCACTCGCGCTGGCTCCATCCGTCCGTGCTCTGCCGCACCGAATCCATGGTGCGCACGTCGCACGACTGCAACACGAACACGCAGGCCGACGAGGACGACATTGCGTCCATGGCGAGCGTCGATCAGAACGTCGACGGCATTCCCGACGAATGCCAGACGTCGAGTGCGAGCTTCTGCGCGGGCGACGGCAGCGCGACGACGTGTCCGTGCGGGAACAGCGGCGCGAGCGGCAACGGCTGCGCGAACTCGGCGAACTCGGCCGGCGCGCATCTCACCGTGACCGGCTTCGCGAGCGTGTCGTTCGACACGCTCGCGTTGCAAGGATCGGGGATGACACCCACTTCGTCGGTGCTCTACTTCCAAGGCACCAGTGCGGTGAACGGCGGATCGGGCAGCGTTTTCGGCGACGGATTGCGCTGCGTCGGCGGATCCGTGATCCGGTTGGGCATCGGAACGAACTCGAGCGGATCCTCGACCTATCCCGGTGTTCCGGGCGACCCGCCGATCTCGGTGAAGGGTCAGATTCCGATCGCGGGCGGCGTCACGCGTCACTACCAAGCGTGGTTCCGCGACGCAGCGAACTTCTGCAGTGCGAGCGTGTTCAACCTCTCGAACGGAGTCTCGGTCACATGGGCACCATGACGATTCGATTCACGCGCATGGCGCTCCTCGCGGTGCTCGCGGCCGGCGCGCACGCGCAAGTTCCCGCCACCATCCACCAAGGCGCGAGCACGGATGACTGCGGGCGAACGCTCAGCGCTGCCGGTGACGTCGATCTCGACGGGTTCGACGATTGGGCGGTTGGTTGTCCGTTCGCCGACGACGGTGCGGCGACGAACGCGGGCAGAGTCCACATCTACTCCGGACGCACACTGACCATCCTCCGGACGCTGGTGGGGTTGGCACCCGAGGACAAGATCGGTCAGTCGCTCGCACCCATCGGCGATGTCGACGCGGATGGCTATCCCGATCTGATCGTCGGAGGCATCGTCACCACCTGGCCGCCGACGGATCCAGGCAGAGCGCGCATCTACTCCGGTTTCGACGGTTCGATCCTGCGCTCGCTTGCTGGCGCGACGCCCGGGAGCTTGTTCGGATTCGCCGTGGCCGGGATGGGCGACGTCAACGGCGACGGTCGTCCGGACGCAGCGGTCGGAGCGCCCTACGACAGCACGAACGGCAACTACGCGGGCAAGGTCGTCGTCTCCGGACTCGACGGCACGGTGTTGTTCACGCTGTTTGGGACCGGAAACAACCAGCAGTTCGGCCGGACGATCGCCGGGGGCCACGATCTCGATTCCGACGGCGTTGCGGATCTCGTCGTCGGCGTGACCAACGTCAACGGGAATACGGGGATGATCCGCGCCTACTCGGGCGCGACTCACGTCGTGCTGTTCACGACGCCTGCTCCCGTGAACGGTCAGTCGTTCGGTCACGCGCTCGATTTCTGCGGGGACATCGACCAGGACGGCACATCGGATCTCGTGGTGGGTTCCTACTACGGACACGCCGCGATCGTGTCGGGCGCGAGCGGCGGCGTGCTCTTCACGTTCACTGGCCCGCTCGCCGACTCGTTCGGCTCTGCGGTCTGCGCGGCCGGAGACACGAACGGCGACGGCGTTCCGGATGTCGTCGTCTCCAGCCCGACAGCGGATCCGCTGGCCTACAACTCGGGTTGGGTGCGCATTTGCTCCGGGGCGGATGGATCGATCCTGGCGACGATCTCGAACTCGGGCGCGCAGGATCCCTTCATTGCCTACTTCGGCGAGCGCGTGGCCGCGGTCGGCGACACGAATGCGGATGGCACACCGGATTTCCTGGCGGGCGCGCCGCACAAGAGCCTCGCGCGTCTGATCCTCGGCGGATGTCCGCCGCCCGAGCTCTACTGCACGGCGAAGTCGAACTCGCTCGGATGCACACCGCAGCTCGCGTTCAGCGGCGCGCAGTCACTCACATCCGGAAGCGTGCTCACGGTGACGGCGAGCAACGTGATCAGCCACGCACCCGGCATGCTCTTCTTCGGATCGCAACGCGCGACGATTCCGTTCGGCGGGGGAACGCTGTGCGCGACGGGCTCGCCGATCGTGCGGACGCCGATCCAAGGCGCGGGTGGAACGGCCGGCGTCGTCGACTGCAGCGGCAGCTACACGTTCCACTTCACGGGCGCGTACATGGCGTCGAAAGGCCTCGTCCCGGGATCGCGCGTGTGCGCCCAGTTCTACAGTCGCGACAACGGCTTCGCGTCGCCGAACAACATCGGACTGACGGGGGGAATCGAGTTCCTCGTCTGTCCTCGAGTTGCGGCGCGCGACTCGAGCCGGTTCTGAGCAGCGGCTGCTGGAAGACTCCGTGAGCCTCGCGCTGGCTACCGCGACGCCACCGGGGTCTGTCGCTCTCCGATCCGGCACGTGGATAGCGGGGCCGGCCGCGCCGGATTGAATCCGAAGGAAGCCTGAAAGATCTCGAGTCCCGCGGACAGACCCTCGTGTCGGAACGTGGCGTGCACTCCGCGCGCCCTTCGACCAGCACGTCAGCCGTCTGGAACTCGTCCCTTGGCCCACCAGCTCATCGTCCTTCGCACCTTCGCCATCGCAGCCCTCGCCGGGGGCTCGATCGCCAACGAACCCGCGACGCAGGCGACGCCCACTCTGGCCGCGCACGCCGTCGATGCGACGCGCGTGCATCTCGATGAACTCGGCGACGGCACGATCTGGGCGCGCACGGCGGCGTACAAGTCGAGCTTCGACGAGAACGGTGCCAGCTACATCCCGTTCCTCGGTGCGCACGCTCCGCGCAACTACCCCGTGAGCTTCGCTCCACCCGAGTGCGTGCTCGGCGGCGTCGAGATGGCGACGGTGCGCGCGGCATCGCCGCGGATCACGGACCATACCGTGCGCTACGAGCGCGGCACCGTCGACGAGCTGTACGTGCTGACGCCGGAGTCCATCGAGCAGCGCTTCGTCGTCGATGAACCGATCGCGGGTGAATTGCGCGTGCGCATCGCGGTGGATACGGACCTCCGAGTCGTTGTCGACGGCGACGAACTGGTCTTCGAAAACGAGCTCGGCGGCGTCAGCTACGGCGGAGCGACAGCCGTCGACGCCGAGGGTCGCGCGACGCCTCTCGTGCGCACATGGCGCGACGGCGCGATCGAGATCGTCGTGCCCGCCGAGTTGTGCGCCAGCGCCTCGTACCCGCTCGTGATCGACCCGCTGATCGCGACGTTCGCGATCGCGGCGACCGCGCAGGACGACAAGAACCCCGACGTGGCCTTCGACGGCGAGTCTCAGCGCTTCCTCGTGTGCTGGGAAGTCGCGTTCAGTGCCGCTGATCACGACATCTTCGCCGAGCTGCGCACGACGACCGGTGCGCTCGTCGCTGGCAGCGGACTGTTCATCGAGAGCGGCGCGGACTTCTGGGCCAACCCCGCGTGCGGCGCTGAATACGTCACGGGACGGTTCGCGGTCGTCGCCGAGGTCGGCGATCCGGCCTTGGCCGCTCGCCAGATCTGGGCACGCACGCGCATCGGGAACACGCAGGCGACCGCGTTCTTCGTGGCCGGGCCACAGCCCGGCGACTGCCACAATCCCGACGTCGAGGGTGTCGCGGGCGGCAGCGCTTCGATCTTCTGTGTCGTGTGGCAGCGCGATGTGAACAGCGACGGCGGCAACATCGAAGCTCGGCGCATTGGCCCGAGCGCGACGACGAGCTCCGAACTCCTGATCGACGCGGCCACGACGCAGGAGAATCGCCGACCGCGCATCGCGGTGCCCTCGAACTCCTCGTTCTGGACCATCGTCTACGAACGCCACCTCTCGCCCACGAATCGGAACGTGATCGCGGCGATCCTCGGATTCAGTGCGCTGCTTCCGACGGCGATCGTCGAGGTGGCGAACGGGCCCGAGGACGACCGCCTCCCCGACGTCAGCTCGAGCCCCAGAACCGATTTTCTCGTGCTGGTCGCGTGGCAGCAGAGTTCGGGCGGGCAGCGCGACATCCTCGTGCGACAGCTCCAGATCTCGGGCCAACTCCTGACCGTCGCACGGAACCTCTCGTCGCTCGATCCGGCGACGCAGAGCCTCGATCAGGTCGACGTCGCCGTGCAATCGGACTGTGATGCCTTCTTCGTGTCCTGGTCCGAGCCCACGACCGCCGGCGGTTTCGATGTTTTCGGCGCCGAAGTGCACTTGGTCAACCTCGTCGAAACGACGAGCGGAAACCGTGTGCTGCTCGGAACGGCGGTCGGTGACGAGCGTCGGTCGCGACTGGCGACGCGCAACGATCAGAGTGACGCCAACGCGGGATACATGGCGGTGTGGAATCACGCCACGGCGAGCAACGCTTCGGACGTACGCGGCGCGATCTACACCGGAACGCGTGGACTGCCCGCGCGCGTCGTCTGTGCTGGCGATGGGTCGGGAACCGGCTGTCCGTGCGGCAACAACGGCGCGGTGAACAGTGGCTGCGCCAATTCGGTCGTCGCCAGCGGAGCGCGACTCGGCGCGTTCGGCAATGCTGCGACGGAGGCCGATTCGCTACTTCTCGTCGGCGTCGACATGCCGCCCAACAGCACGTGCCTCTACTTCCAGGGCTCGGGGCTGTCGGGCGCCGGCTTGGGCACCGTGTTCGGCGACGGGCTGCGCTGCGTGGCCGGTACCGTGGTGCGGCTCGGGACCGCCGCGAACAATGCTTCCGGTCAGTCGCTCTACCCGGAGGCCGGTGATCCGCACGTGTCGGTCCGGGGTCTCGTGCCGGGTGCCGGCGGCACGCGTTGGTACCAGGTGTGGTACCGCAACGCGGCCGCGTTCTGCACGAGCTCGACGTTCAACCTCTCGAACGGGCTCCAGGTCGATTGGTGTCCCTTGTGAGCGCACGAGCGTGCGCGACTTCGCGGTCCGGTTCGGCAGACGTCGTCGGGTGATGCCGGTTTCGGTTCGCGCCCGAGATGGACGCGATCGCAATCCTCTGCGATCGCGGCACAGCGGACTCGAGGCTCGAGTCAGGCGCTGCGGCTGTGCAAGGGGGCCATCGATCGGACGTCCTCTGCGCGGGGCCGTTACCAGCGCGCCACTCCTCGAGGTGCGGGAGGGCGACTTGCGCGGTGGCTGAACCGGCGCGCACGAATTCTTGCCCGATTGACCGCAACGCAGCGTTCCGTCGTAGAAAAGGACCGTTGTTGGCATTCGCGGTCGTTCACGGTCGCGAGCCGAATCTCACCCCTGCGCTAGACCGTCCTGGAGTCGACACCGTGTCCACAGCCCGCACCGCTCTGTTTCTGATGAGCCTCGCCACCGCCGCGCAGGCCCAGTGCCCGACGTGGTCCGATGGGTTCGTTCTCGGCGGAATGCGGGGCGCCGCGACGGACTTCCAGGTGCACGATCGCGGGTTCGGGCCGCGGCTCGTCGCCGCCGGAGCGTTCTCCGCCGAGAGCGGCGCGGTGGTCCGCGGCGTCGCGGAGTTCGACGGCGAGCACTGGCGCGGACTCCCCGAGCAACTCGACGCGGACGCCCTCGCCGTGGTCGAGTTCGATTTCGGGCAAGGACCGCAGTTGGTCGCCGGCGGTCACTTCATGCAGAGCAGCAGCGGTACGACCGTGAGAGGCGTCGCGCGCTGGAACGGATCCGCTTGGGCTCCGATCGGCCAGGGCTTCGGCGACCCCGTCTACGCGCTGTGCGTGTTCGACGACGGCTCCGGCCCGAAGCTCTACGCCGGCGGGGATTTCCAGAGTTCAGGCAGCACCGCGATGTCCGGCATCGCCGTGTGGAACGGATCCGCGTGGGCCGGCATCGGTGACGTCGGCGGCGTCCCGGCCGACGTTCATGCGCTCGAAGTGTTCGACGACGGCATGGGCCCCGCGCTCTACGTCGGCGGCGTGTTCACGCAGGCCGGCGGAATTCCGGCCACGAACGTCGCGCGTTACGACGGTTCGAGTTGGTCGACGCTGGGTGCGGGAACCAACGATGCCGTGCTGTGCTTGGAGAGCTGGGCTTCACCCTCGGGTGCGCTCCTCGTGGCCGGCGGTCGCTTCAGCACCGCGGGCGGCATGAGCGCGAGTCGCATCGCCGCGTTCGACGGCGCGAACTGGTCGCTGTTCGCCGGCGGGATTTCCCCGTCCGAAGGAGCCTCGGTCGGGTCGTTGGCCACGTTCGACGTCGGCGCGGGATCCGAGCTGTACGTCGCCGGCACGTTCTTCACGGTCGACGGTCAGCCGGCCAAGCACTTGGCCAAGTGGAACGGCGCGAGTTGGTCCACGCTCGGCAATTCTCTGGTCCGAGAGACGCTCGCCCCGTTCCTCGACGTGATCGAGAGCGTGACCCTCAACGGATCCACCTTCCTCGCGCTCAGTGGCGGCTTCGATTCGATCGGCGGCGTGGTCGGTCCGAACATCGCCGCGTACGACGCGGGCGGCTTTCGGGCGCTCGGTGCGCCCAATGCGGGCATCTGGGGTTTCGCCGAGTGTTCGCTCGCGTTCGACGACGGTTCCGGTCCGTCGCTCTTCATCGGCGGCACTCTCTTCATCGCCGGGCAGGCCAACGCGAACGGCATCTCGCGCTTCGATGGGACGAACTTCCATGCGCTCGGCTCGGGCACGACCGGCAGGGTCGAGGCGCTCGCGAGCTACGACGACGGCTCGGGTCCGAAGCTCTTCGCGGGCGGGTGCTTCGACTCGATCGGCGGCATCGCGACGCCCGGTCGCATCGCGCGCTGGAACGGTTCGGCGTGGGAGCCGCTCCCCGGGGTGACGACGACCCCTGGCGTGGATCAGATCCTCGCGCTGGCCGTGTTCGACGATGGGGGCGGTCCCGCGCTGTACGCCGGTCTGCGCCATCTGTCCGGGTCCGCGCGGCTGGCGCGCTGGCGCAACGGGGTGTGGACGCTGATCTTCCTACCGCTGAACGGCAACGTGATGACGCTTGCGGTCCACGACTTGGGTGCCGGTCCGCGCCTCATCCTCGGCGGCTCGTTCAACAGCTACGCGGGTCAGTACATGCTCGGCGTCGGCGCGTTCGACGGCACGCAGGTCGTGCCGATCAGTCTCGGGTTCACGGGCGTCCAAGGCGGCCTCGCGTTCGTCGAAGCGCTGCACGTCCACGACGACGGCAGCGGCACCAAGCTCTACGCCGCGGGTCGATTCGCGGCCGCCGATCTGGAGACCGCTTGGGGCATCGCACGTCTCGAGGGGAATGCGTGGCGTGCGTTGCCGGGTGTCGGACTGACGACGAGTGCCGGAACGAATCCAGGCTTCGGTCTGTCGCTCCACTCCTTCGACGACGGCCGCGGCGCGGGACCGGCGCTCTACGTCGGTGGCAGCTTCGCCTTCGCGGGTGGCAAGGCGTCGACGAACATCGCGCGCTTCGATGGCCAGTCGTGGGCCGGGCTCGACGGTGGAATCGGCACGACGCTTCCGCCGCCCACGTTCACCGAGGTGAGGACGATCGGAAGCCTTGGCTCCGGCGCGGATCGACGCCTCATCGCGGCTGGAGTCTTCTCCCACGCCGGTACCGTGCTCTCCGGCAGTGTCGCCAGCTGGTCCGCCTGCGGCGAGACCGGGCGCACGTTCTGCTTCGGCGACGGCAGCTCGACGGCGTGTCCCTGCGGCAATGCCAGCGCATCCAGCGCGCGCGCCGGTTGCCTGAACTCGCTAGTGCGAGGCGGCACACTGCGCGGGCGCGGCGAATCGTCGCTGTCGAACGACACCTTGGTGTTGGACGGCGCCGAGATGACGAACTCCTCCGCGCTCTACTTCCAGGGCGTGAACATCTCGAACGGCGGATTCGGCACCGTCTTCGGCGACGGCATCACGTGTGTCGCGGGTCCGTTCATTCGCCTGGGAACGAAATCGAACGTGTCCGGCGGCTCGAGCTATCCCGCAATCGGTGATCTCGTCGTTTCCGTGCGCGGCCAAGTGACGGCCGCCGTCACTCGGCGTTACTCGGTGCGCTATCGCAACCCAGCTGCGTTCTGCACGACCAACACGTTCAACTACACCAATGCGCTCGAGGTCGTCTGGCGTCTGTAGCCGCGCCCGTGTGAATGCCGGCTGTGCATGCTGGGGTTGCATTCAGAACGCGCTACCGTGCAGCCATGGCCTGGCACCGCTCCCGCTCCCGCGTTCAGTCAGGCACCCTCTTGATCACGAGCGCGGCACTGAGTTTCGCTAGCGTCGCGTCGGCGATGCAGACGCCGCACGAACTTCCGCCGAGCTTGATCTTCGTCACGGCGGGAGTGCAGCACGATCTCGGAACGGACCTCGACGAGGCGGGGGACGTGTCGGTCACGCGCACGCGCGCGACGATCGGGTTCCATCGGCGCCTCGACGAGAGTTGGGTGCTGCGCGGTCAGATCGGCGCCGAGCACGCGCACTACGGCTGGAGTTCTGGCGCGCTGTTCCTCGACACGAACGATCCGTGGAGCGAAATTTGGAAGGTCGGCGCGGGCCTGCAGGTGATCCGCAAACTCGACGACCACTGGAATATCGAGGGCAGCGTCACGGCGGTCTCGACGGCCGAGCCCGATGCGGACCTGGAAGAGTCGCTCGACTATCGACTGCGTTTCGCGGCCGCGTGGCGGCGCGACGAGGACCTCACGCTCGGGTTGCAGCTGACCGCAAGCACGCACCTCGAGGACTCGACGCTCGTGCTGCCCTTCCCGACCGTGGACTGGCGCTTCGCCGAGAAGTGGCGGCTCGTCACGGACATCGGTGACGTCATCGAGGGTCCTTCCGTCGGCGTCCAGCGCACGTTGTCCGACAAGTTCGACCTCGGCGTCCTCGCGGTGGGTGTCTACAACGACGCGCGGCTCGACGACGGTCCGGTGCCCGACGGCGTCCTGCGCGAGACGCGCATTGCGGCGGGAATCGAGGCGAATTGGAAGCCGCGCCTCGGCATCGAGGTGTCGTTGCTCTGCGGCTACGACGTGTGGGGCGAGCTGCAGGTCGACGACGCGGACGGCGACGAGATCGAAACCACGCGTCTCGATCCGGCGCCTTTGCTCGGCCTGTCCGTCCAGTTCGCGTTCTGAGCCTGCGCGCAGATCACTTGCTGCGCGCGAGTCGCGCGGTCGAGTGACCGACACGCAAAACGAGCGACGGTTGTTTCACGCGGTCGCAGCCGGTCGTCGCGACACTCACTCGGGCACTCGGACGCTTGTGCACCGAAGTCGGCTCATGGCCTGTGAAGAATTCACGGACTCAGCGCCTCAGAGTCGCGTAGGCGGTTGCGGAGAGCGCGCAGGCTCGAATTCTCCACACGCAGAGCGCGCGTTGCGGTGGGCACTGCGGCTCAAGGTCGGCGCAGCATTTCGAGCGCCTTCGCTTCCTGCTCCGGCGTCGGCCAATTCTCGGCCTTCGCGCGCCGCTCGGGAGTCTGTGCGCGCCACCAGGAAAGCGTCGCAGCCGTCGTGTCGGCGAGCGGGCGATAGCGCAGTCCCACGCTCTCGGCCTTGCGGCCATCGAAGTGTCCGCTCACGGTCACGGCACCCGGCGTCCGGGGCTGGCGCACGAGCGGCAGCCGGATTCCCGTCTCTTTCAGCGCCGTCGGTGTCGCCCAACGGAATTGCACGGGCGTGTCCGAGACTTGCGTGAGCGATTGGAGGACCTGCTCCCAACTCACCGCCTCGTTCGGGCCCGATGCGTTGAAGATGCCCGCTTGGTCGCGCTCGCCGAGCTGGACGATCCACGGACAGAGATCGCGCACGTCCACCCACTGGAGTTCCGCCTTCGGGTCCGCCGGACCGAGCACTTCACCGCCGCGCGCGACGCGATCCACCCAATACGTGAAGCGATCCGTCTCGTCGCCCGGACCGAAGATGTAGGTCGGGCGCACGATGGTCGCCTTGTCGCCGAGCTCCTTCTGCACGATGCGATCACACTCGGCCTTGAGCGGGCCATACGTCGAGCCGGAGACTTGCTCGACCTCGGCGAGCGGCGCGGGCCACAACGGCGAGCTCTCGTTCATCACTTCGCCAGCGGTCGAGTCGTAGACGGCGACGGTGGACACGAACACGTAGCGGCCGACGCGATCTTTCAGCAACGCCACCGAGTCACGGACGTGGCGCGGAACGTAGCCCGAATTGTCGATGACGATGTCCCAGCGGCGCGTGCCCTCGAGCGCCGCGAGCCCTGGCTCGATCTTCGAGTCGCGATTGCCGATCAGCTCCTCGACACGGTCTCCGTAGAGTCCCTTCGCGCTCTGTCCGCGATTGAAGATCGTGACGCGATGGCCGCGCTCGAGCGCGTATTCGACTTGGTGTGGCCCGAGGAACCCCGTGCCGCCGAGGAAGAGGATGTCGAGCGGTTCGTCAGCGCGGCCTGAGTCCGCCGTGGAGCCCGCAGTGCCCTCTGCGGATCGACACGCGCCGAATAGCGGCATCATCGCGATCGTACAGATCAAAAGTTCCCGGCGTGTCGTCATGCTCGTGGACTCGGTGCGCGGAGCGAGGGGTAGGAGTGTCAAGTGAATGGCTGCGTGCGCAGACTAGCCGATGGTAGTGCCGTGCGGTGCCGCTCCACCTCCTCGCGCCGAACCGGACGCGACGTTGCACGACGGCCGAGCCGGCCGTTGAACAAGTCGGCTCGCTCCGAGCAGCCTGCCGTCGCGTTGCCGCGTCGGTCTCCTCGCGCCGTCCTCAGCGGCCAAGAAGGCCGCTTCCGGCGTCGCTCCTTCGTCCTCCTTGCATCGCTTAGGCAGGCTGTGCGGAGCGACCCGACTTGTTCAACGGCCTGCTAGTGGGTTGATTCGGAAGTTCGGTGCATAAGTTTTCGCGCCTCTACGCGCCGGTCCGTACCTGCTCTCATGAGCAAGATGGGACGACCGAAGGCTGAGTTGAAACTCACGGACGAAGAGCGCGCCGAACTGGTGCGGCTTGCACGTAGACGTACTGGCGACTCGGCGCTGGCCGACCGATCCAGGATCGTGCTCGCCTGTGCCGACGGATCCGATAGCCGAGTAGTTGCCGCGCGTCTGAACGTATGTCCTGCGACGGTAGGCAAGTGGCGTCGGCGCTTCGTCGAGTCGCGTCTCGACGGCCTGTTCGACGAGCCGCGCGTTGGCCGTCC
>JAYTBY010000895.1:0-2355 GCA_043736755.1 Planctomycetota bacterium
CAGACGTCGGAAGGCGCGCTGAACGAAGTCGGCAACATGCTGTCGCGCATGCGCGAGCTCGCCACGCAGGGAGCCAACGGCACGCTGGGCTCGACGGAACGCGCGACGATCGACAACGAAGTCGCGCAGCTCGTCGAGGAAATCGACCGCATCGCCTCCACGACGGAATTCAACGGCATCGCGTTGCTCGACGGCACGGCCACGACGGCGGACTTCCAAGTCGGCATCGACTCGGGTGACACGGTCACGCTGAACCTGCAAGACGCGACGACGACGACCCTCGGCGTCAACGCGCTCGACCTCACCACGCAGTCCGGCGCCAGCTCCGCGATCGCCGACATCGAAGCGGCCATCACCCTCGTCAACAGCTCGCGCGGCGAGTTGGGCGCCGTCCAGAACCGCCTCCAGAGCGCGTTCGTGAACACGCAGGTCCAGCGCGAGAACCTCTCGGCCGCCGAAAGCCGCATCCGCGACGTCGACGTCGCCTCGGAAACGGCCGACCTGACCCGCAACGGCATCCTGCAGCAAGCGGCCGTCGCGGTCCTCAGCCAAGCCAATGCCCAGCCGCAGCTCGCCCTGCGTCTCCTCGGCTGATCCACGCCGGGCCGACACCGGCCCGGTCGATCCACCGAACGGGGTCTCGCTGCGAAGCGAGGCCCCGTTCTTGCCATTTTTGGGGCTCATCCGCGGTCCCGAAGCCTCCGATAACTCAACCCGGAGGATCCCAGCATGTTCGGCAGCGGCATTTCATTTTCGGGGCTTGGCAGCGGCATCGACACAGCGTCCCTCGTGGAGCGCCTCGTGCAGCTCGAAGGTCTGCGCAAAGCGCAGCTCGAGTCGAGGAAGGAGATCGTGCAGGACAAGCAGAAGGCGATCTCGAAGCTCCAGACGCTCGTGAAAGCGCTCCAGACGAAGGCCGAAGGGATGTCGCAATCGAGCGAGTTCTTGCGGCTCAAGGGTTCAGTCAGCCGCGAAGGCGTGCTCTCGTTCGACGTTTCGTCGAATGCGGTTCAGGGCAGTCACACGATCGAGATCCTGCAGCTCGCCGCGTACGACCGTTGGGCGTTCGACGCGGTCGTCGATCCCGACGTCGACCTCGCGAGTGGCCCGGGCGAACAGATCACATTCACCGCAGGCGGCACGAACTACTCGGTCGCGATCGACCCGAGTGCCTCGAGCCTGAAAGAGATCGCCAGCGCGATCAACGACCAAGCCGCGGCCGACGTGTCCGCCTCCGTCGTGAACGTGGGGACCACCACCGCACCGAGCTGGAAGCTCGTCGTGGCCTCCAAGGACAGCGGCGAAGCGGGGCGGATTACGGGACTCACGAGCACGATCGCGGGCCTGTCGATCGACGGGACCTCGCCCGCACCGGGATCGGGAACGCCCGTGTCGACGAACAACCTGACGGTCGGCGCGAATGCGGAGGCGTTCGTCGACGGACTCTTCGTCGAGCGCGACACGAACGAGTTCGAAGGCGTCATCGAGGGCGTGAGCTTCACGGCCCAGTCCGCCGACATCTCCAACCCCGTGGATGTTTCGATCGAGCCCGACAACGCCGCGATCAAGAGCGCGTTGAAGGAACTCACCGGGGCCTACAACGAGGTCGTGAAGTTCGTGAACGAGCAGAGCAAGTACTCGAAGGACGATGGCGCCGGTGGGGCGCTCTTCGGTGACTCAGCCGTCTCGATCGTACGCACGAAGATCCGTGACTCGCTCTTTGGGGTGAACCTCGCGGACATCCTGGCTGACACCGAAGGCTATTCGACGCTCGGTCTCGTCGGTATCGATGTCGAGAAGGACGGCACGCTGTCGATCGACGAAGCGAAGCTCGACGCGAAGATCACCGCGAACGTGGGCGCACTGGCCGCGTTGTTCACGGACGACGACGGCGAGGCCGGTGCCGACACGGGCGTTGCCGCCAAGCTCGAGTCGGCGATCGCGGACCTCGTCGATCGCGGCGTGGGCCCGAACGGCGAGGGTCTGAAGAGCCTGTTCGGCGCCAAGGACGACTCGCTCACCCGGATGATCTCCGAGCTCGACGCCCGCATCGCTGAAGAAGAGACGCGTCTCGACAAGTTCGAGGAAACGATGCGGCTGCGCTTCGCGAACCTCGAGAACGTCATGGCCCAGCTGAACTCCCAATCCGCCGCGCTCGGAGCGTTTCAGTGATGCACACCGACCAAAAAGACGCCGCGCGCTTGTACCGCGAGCGCGCGATCGAGGGAGCCGGCCCGGCGCGCATCCTGCGCATGCTCCTCGAAGGAGCTCTTCGCAGCATCGACAAGGCCGCGGCGGCCGATGCGCGCGATCCGCGCTCGACATTCATCTCCGACCTCGGGCGCGCCGACGAGA
>JAYTBY010000896.1:0-5142 GCA_043736755.1 Planctomycetota bacterium
GCCTCGTCCATCGCCACCGGATCGAACGCGATCACCTCCGCGCCGCGCTCCAGCAGCGCGCCGATCACGACGCGGCTGGGAGCCTCGCGCATGTCGTCGGTGTTCGGCTTGAACGCGAGGCCCCAGACCGCGAAGCGTCGACCCTTCAGGTTCGCGCCGAAGTGCTTCTGCACCATCTCCACGAGGATGTGCTTCTGACTCTCGTTGACCGCCTCGACGGCCTTCAGGATCTGGAAGTCGTACCCCAGCTCGCCCGCGGTGCGCACGACGGCCTGCACGTCCTTTGGGAAGCACGAGCCGCCGTAGCCGACGCCCGAGAACAGGAAGCGCGAGCCGATCCGCGCATCCGAGCCGATGCCCTTGCGCACGTGATCGATGTTCGCGCCGACGCGCATGCAGATGTTCGCGATCTCGTTCATGAACGAGATGCGCGTGGCGAGCATCGCGTTGGCCGCGTACTTGGTGAGCTCGGCCGACGCGACGTCCATGTGCAGGATCGGGTTGCCCGTGCGCACGAAGGGCGCGTAGAGCTCCTCCATGACCTCGGCCGCGCGCTTCGATTCGGAGCCGATGACGACGCGGTCGGGCTTCAGGAAGTCGTCGATCGCGGCACCCTCCTTCAAGAACTCCGGGTTGCTGACCACGTCGAAGGGTTGTTTCGCGGTCTCGCGGATCGCGGCCGTGACCTTCTTCGCGGTGCCGACCGGCACGGTGGACTTGTCCACGACGACCGCGTACCCGGTGAGGTGGTGCCCGATCTCCCGCGCCGCGCTCAAGACGTACTTCAGGTCTGCGCTGCCGTCCTCACCGGGGGGGGTGCCCACGGCGATGAACACGACTTCGGCGCGCGCGATGCCCTCGGCGTAGTTCGTCGTGAAGCTCAACCGGCCATCCCGGACGTTGCGCTCCAGGAGCTCCTCCAGCCCAGGTTCGTAGATCGGCACGACGCCACGTTTCAGGCCGTCGACCTTGGCTTGGTCGATGTCGATGCAGACGACGGTGTTCCCGCTCTCCGCGAAACAGGTTCCGGCAACCAGGCCGACGTAGCCCGTACCGACGACGGCAATGCGCATGGGGTGGTGTCTCGAGGGGAAACGTGGGGATCGGAAACGTGGGGATCGGAAACGTGTCGGTGCGGTGCTCGACCGAAGCCAGGTCTCGCGGCGGCGACTCGGGCGCGGCAGGATAGCGCTGGTTCGAGCACGCTGCTCGGGGCGATTGACTCAGCGGTAGAGTGCCTCCTTTACATGGAGGAAGCCGGGGGTTCGAATCCCTCATCGCCCACCAGCGCCGACGCGCGCGAGCCCTGACTCGTGACGCTCTCGCGCGCACCGTCGCCTTCGAGGTCGCATTTCGAAGCGCGATCACGCGACCGCGAGAGCCTTCTCACGCCCTCGATCCGGCAGTAGGCTCGCGACGCGGAGTGTTCGGTCTCCGTCGTCGTCCCTTCCCGACGCTGCTTCACGGTCGCGACGCTCACACCCGCTGTGCGTCCGCTCTCGAGGTCAACCAGTCATGAGTCGTTTGCTCGTGATCGACGAGGATTCGGGCCGTCGCCTGATCCTGCGTAGCCGGCTGAGCGTGGCCGGGTACGAACTCGTGGTCGTCGAGAACGGTGCCCGCGGCCTCATCGAAGCGCGCAACGGCGCGTTCGACGCCGTGCTGGTCGACGCGCGACTCGCGACCGGTGTCGATGGTTGCGAGGTCTGTCGGCGCCTCAAGGCGATCCCGGAGCGCGCGCTCGTGCCCGTCGTCGTCTACGTCGACGACAACTCGGGCTCCGACGAGATGGTCCGCGCGTACGAAGCCGGCTGCGACGCGTTCGTCGCGCGTCAGGACCTGCCGGGGTTGGAACACGTGCTGCGCGCACTCGCGCGTCAACGGGCTCGACTCGAGGAGTTGAACGACACGATTCAGGCGTTGAAATCGCCGAAAACCGCGAGTGCGCCACCGTCCACCGTCGCGGAGACGACACGGCGCGCGTCGAGCGTCGAGTCCGACTCGGCCCTGGCTGCGGAACAGGTCGCAGCCCTGCGCGAACTCGCCGCCGGCCGTCCCGACGGCGTCCTGGTCGTGGATGCGGATGGGCTCGTGCGACACGCGGACCGCGGCGCGTGCGAGCTGCTCGGCAGCCGCGTCGAGGGCGCGCACCTCGGAGCCCTCGTGCCGGCGAGCGGACTCGAAGCCGCAGTCCGCGACGCACGCGTCGAGATGCGCGAGGGCCATCGCTTCGATCTACCGGCGCGACGCGGGCGCCCCGCACGAACGATGATGGCCGTGGTCGTGCCGCTCCTCGCCCAGGCTCGGGACAGCGGGCCGCCCTTGCGCGTGGTCGAGTTGCACGATGCGGCGCGTCGGAGGATCGCGGGCGAGGCGCTGCGGGTCCTCGATCCCGGCCTGTCGCGCGCCGAGGCCGGACCGCTCGTCGAGGCCGCGCGCGAAATCTACCGCCCGTGTGCGCTGCTCGGCTCGAGCGCGCTGGCCGTGAAGTTGCGCGAGGACGTGACGCGTGCGGCCACGCACCACGATCCCGTCCTGCTGCGCGGGGAGCGCGGCACGGGCCGCGGGCGGGCAGCGCGGACGATCCACTGGTCCGGCACCTCGATCGGCCCCTTCATCGAGGTTCGATGCGGCGCTCACGCCGAAGAAGAGCTCGAAATCGAGATCTTCGGCTCGGCGCGCACGCCGCGATCGCTGGAGCGTCCGGGGCACATGCACTTGGCTCAGGACGGGACGATCTTCCTCGAGGAAGTGGGTGAGTTGCCCCCGTCGATCCAACAGCGCCTCCTCCGCTTCCTCGAGACCGGGCAGATCGAACGGCGCGGTTCCCAACGTTCGGAGCGGCTCGAAGTGCGCGTCCTCGCGTCCACGAGCAGCGTCCTCGAGGGCGCCGTCGCCGAGGGGCGATTCCGCGCCGACTTGTTGGAGCGGCTGTCCCGACACGAGATCGACGTGCCGCGACTCGCGGACCGGATGGACGACCTCGATGTGCTCGGCCACGCCTTCGTCGATCGGTTCGGTAGCGGTCGCGGCATCCGCGGGATCGCTGCGGCTGCTCTCGAGGCGTTGCGGGAACACCGTTGGCCGGGGAACTTGGCCGAACTCGCTGCCTGCCTGGAACGTGCCACGGCGCGCGCGCGCGCTCCCGGTGTCGTCCTCGAAGACCTACCGCGGACGATTCGCGATGTTTCCGGCGCAGATGCGTGCGATGAGCTGCGACCGCGACCCGCGCGGCGCAACGAGACTGCGGCGGGCACGCACCACGTCGCTGGGCTGCCCACGCGCGAACTCACGCCGATCGCGCGCCCGCCGCGCCCGCCGAGCCCGCCACAGCCGTGGGACGTTCCGGCGGACGAGCCGGTGTCCCTCGAACTCTACGAGCGGCTGGCGCTGATGCGCGCGATCGCTCAACACACGGGCGACAAGATGGCGGCCGCGCGCATGCTCAAGCTCGGCAAGAGCACGATGTACCGCAAGCTCAAGCAGCACGGGATTCCGTAGGCCGATCGCGCGCCGATGCGCGTTGCGAGCGGTGTCGCGTTGCGAGCCGGTGTCGCGTTGCGAGCGGTGTCAGACACGGACATCCACAACCACCGAGTCGTGTGCGATCGGTGCCAGACACGGAGATCAGTGACCGCGGAGTCGTGGATGTCCGTGTCGGACACCTTCATCCCCTAAGGCTCGAGCGCCGGGGCGATCGGGGCGTCGCTCGGACTCGCGACGCCGGCTGTCAGCGTCCGGGCTTCGAGTCGGGCCCGAACAGCTCGCGCTCTTCGGCCGTGCTGACCGGTGCGCTCGTGACGACGGGCACGTCGAATCCGTGTCCCAGGTAGACCTCGCGCACACCCGGGTCGCTCACGAGTTCGGGCGACGTGCCTTCGCGGAAGATCCGACCTTCGTGGATGATCGCAGCACGGTCCGTGAGTTGCAGCGTCTCGCGTACGTTGTGGTCGGTGATGAGGATGCCGAGGTCGCGGTCCTTCATCTGTCGCACGAGACCCTGGATCTCTTGCACGTTGATCGGGTCGACGCCCGCGAACGGCTCGTCGAGCAGCAGAATGGTCGGTCGCGTCGCGAGCGCTCGGCACAATTCCAGGCGCCGTCGCTCGCCGCCCGAAAGCGTGTCGGCCGTGTTGTTCGAGAGGCGCGTGAGCTCGAGCTCGCCCATGAGCCGCTCGGCCTCGAGTCGACGTTCGCGCCGGTTGAACGGCATCGTCTCGAGCACGGCGAGCAAGTTGTCGCGCACGCTCATGCGGCGAAAGATGCTCGGCTCCTGCGGCAAGTAGCCCATGCCGAGGCGCGCGCGCTTGAACATCGGCAGGCGCGTGCAGTCGGCCCCGTTCAACGTCACGGTGCCTGCGTCGGGCAGGATGAGGCCGACGGTCATGCGGAAACTGGTCGTCTTGCCCGCGCCGTTGCGGCCGAGCAGGCCGACGATCTCGCCTGCGGCGACCTGATAGTGCACGCCGTCGACGACCCGGCGCCCGCGGTAGGACTTCACCAAGCCCTCGACCTGCAGGAGGAGTTCGCCGCGGCGCGGTGCGCGGAAGACGACCATGCATCGCACTCTAGTGGGGTGATCCCAAAGTTCGTTTCAATATTCACCCCGCTTGCGTCATCCCTGCGGCGTCGACGCTCCTCTCCGGGTCACAACGAACCCGCGTCGTCGCGCCTTCTTGCATGGATGACGCAATCAGGGCGACTATTGAAGCGACCTTCGGGATCGCCCCACGAGCAGGCCGAGATGCCAGTCCGGCCGCTCAACGGGCCGTGCCGTCGCGCGGCTTCGTCGGCCTTGTCACGCACGGCTCGGTGACCGTGGGAATTCATGGGCCTCAAGGCCGTCGAGCGGTCGCCTCCGCGCGCGTTCCGTGAGCGATCTCGCGCAGGCGTTCTCGCATGGCTCGGGCACGCTCCACGGAGCGGCCTAACTGGAGCCACGGCTCGCTCATCGGGTGGGGCCAAAGGAGTGAGCGTTCATCGAGCTACCCGCTTCCCCTCCATGCCGTCCATGACGGCAAGGAAGTCGCATTGCGGGTCCGGGCCCGGCTCCCAGCCCCAACGTCGCACGGACTGCGCGTCGACCGCTCAAAATGCGACTTCGCGCCATGTGGAAAACGCGTGGAGAGGTGGGTCCGGTGC
>JAYTBY010000897.1:0-5138 GCA_043736755.1 Planctomycetota bacterium
CGGAATCGAAATCGATGCGCATCGAGCGCGACACGGCAGCGCACGCGGCTTCGTCGTGCGGGTCGATGGCGCGCTCGAGGACGATCCACGTCACCGCGCGATACATCGCGCCCGTGTCGAGAAACGTGAGGCCCAATTCGCGCGCGAGTTCCTTCGCGACCGTGCTCTTGCCCGCTCCCGCGGGTCCGTCGATGGCGAGGATCATTCGCTCCCGATTCTACGGGGCATCGAGCGTCCTGCAATCGCAGGCCCCGACGTCGCGCGCAGCGAGCGCCACCACGGCCCGCTCGCCCAGGAGGAGCGTATCGCGGACGCCCCCGAACGCGTCGAGGACGATCCAGCGTGCACCGGAGGCCAAGGATTCATCGCGGAATTCGTGGACGTGCCCGCACACCAGGAGGTCGGCACGCACGTCCCGGGCGAGCTGATCGGCCGCATCGCGCTGCACGGTCTTCTCCTCCGCCGGTTTGCGCGCGACGGCCGTGACGGACGCGCGCCGCAGCCGGCGCGCGATCGCCGTCCCGACGGCGAGGGGCAGGCGAGGCATGAGCCACGACACCGCCGACGAACGCACGACGCGCCGGAGTCGCTGATAGGCATGGTCCTTCGTGCACAAGGTGTCGCCGTGCACGAACGCCGCCCGCGAACCGTCGGCGAGCGTCGTCGTGAAACCATCGCGGAGCACGCGCGCTCCGGTACGCGCCTCGAACGAGGCATCGAGCAGGAAATCGCGGTTCCCGTGCACGACGAGAACATGCACGCCGCGCTCGCTGAGGGATCGCAACGCGTCGAGCACCAGCGCTGCACCGGGCATCCGCTCCTGCGCCGGTCCGACCCAGGCATCGAAGAGGTCGCCCAGGATCGCGAGCGTCGTGACCCCCTCGAGTTTCCCGAGCCACACGGCGAAGTGGTGCCCACCGCGTTCGGTCGCGAGATCGAGGTGCAGGTCCGCGATGACGAGCAGGATGCCGGTCGACTCCACCTCGGGAAGCGTGAGAATCGGCGCCATCACACGCGCATCATGTCCGGGAGCGCGCGAGTTCGCCAACCCGACGCGCGGATCCCGATGCGCGCTACCCACCGGGTTCCAGGTCACGGATCCACGAGCGCTTCGCCGGGTTCACCGAGACCGTGCTCCTTGATCTTCTCCCACAGGACCTTGCGCGAGATCCCCAGCATGTCGGCCGCTTTCATGCGCGCGCCGCTCGTCGCTTTCAGCGCCTTCTCGATCTCCTCGCGTTCGCGCGCGTGAAGAACTTCGCGCAGCGGTCGCGGCAGCGAGTCGTCCAACGCGGCGGCCGCTTCGCCGATCGATCTCCAGCGCGGATCGTCCGGCAAGAGATCTTCGAGCGCGATCTCGGTCCGCGTTCCCGCCAGCGAAACGCCGCGCAATATGGCGTGCTCGAGCTCGCGCACGTTGCCCGGCCACGAGTACTTCTCGAGTGCTGCCATCGCCGCACGCGGGATCGTGAGCGGCCGACCCGCAGCTTGTCGCGCGAGGAAGTGCTGCGCCAAGAGCGGCACGTCACCACCGCGTTCGCGGAGCGGCGGCAAGACGAGGCGCACGACATCGAGACGGTAGAAGAGGTCCTCGCGAAAGCGCCCCTCCGCCACGCGCGCACGCAACGGAACTTTCGTGGCTGCGACGACGCGGATGTCGACGTCGACGGGCGCCTCGGAGCCCAAGCGTTCGATCTCGCGCTCCTGCAGGACGCGCAAGAGCTTCACTTGGAGCGCGAGCGGCATGTCGTCGATGTCGTCGAGGAAGAACGTGCCGCCATTGGCCATCTCGAAGCGCCCGCGTCGCTCCCTGCGCGCGTCCGTGAAGGCACCCTTCTCGTGGCCGAACAGTTCGCTCTCGAGCAACGTCTCCGGCAACGCCGCGCACGAGATCGCCACGAACGGGCCCTTCGTGCGACCGGAAAGTTGATGGATCGCGCGCGCAATGCGTTCCTTGCCCGTTCCGCTCTCCCCTTGCACCAGCACGGTCGCATCGGTCGGAGCCACGGTGCGCAGACGTTGGAAGAGCGCCTGCATCGTGGTCGAGGCGCCGACGACCCCTTCGATCCCGTGCGCGGCGGCCAATTCGCGCCGCAGTCCGTCGTTCTCGGCCTCGAGCGAACGCACGCGCGCGAACGTCCCGACCATCGCGACGATCGCCTCGTTGCGGAACGGCTTCTGCACGTAGTTCGCGGCACCGAGTCGCATCGCCTCGACCGCTTGATCGACGGTCGCGAACCCGGTCATCAAAACGACTGGACGCTCGGGATCGAGCTCCTTCGAGCGCGCCAGGACGCTCATCCCGCCCACGCCGGGCATGCGGATGTCGGTGATGACGCACTCGGGCGCTTCGCTCGAGAGTGCCGCGATCGCCCCAGCCGTGTTCGCGACGTGGATCACCTGGTGACCCGCGGCCTCGAGGGCGTCGCCGAGTGTCACGGCGATCGTGATCTCGTCCTCGGCGAGCAGGATGCGCATCTCAGCGAATGCAGCTCGGGGCCCGAGAGGAACTCACGGGCCCTCGCGCCGCCGAGCGGCGCAACTGGTTCCTGAGAGGCCGTTGGATTGACTTCTTCAAGGCCTCTCAGAGCGCGGGTTGCACCGGCGGTCGCGCGACGAAGCGATCGCCACCCGCCGTCGTCGCGTCGGACTGGGCGGCTTCGGCTGCGGTCCACAAGACGTCGTGGAACAAGGGCTCGCCGTCGCGAGACGAAGTCGCGCCGATCGAGAGCGTGACGCGTTCGCCCTGCGCGGCGTCCACGACGAGCGCGCGTGCTTCGGCGACGAGGCGTTCAGCGAGCGTGCGCACGCCGACGTCGTCCGTGTGCGGAATCACGGCGATCAGCCGATCGTCGGGAGTCCGACCGAGGTAGTCCGAGGATCGCGTCGATGCGAAGAGCAACCCGAGGACGCCCTCGACGACCGCTTCCTTGGCGTCGTAGCCGGCGCGATCGCGCACGGCACCGAGTTGGTCGATCGAGAGCACGATCACGGAGACGGGGTACTTGTAGCGCCGGCTGCGACCGAATTCGGTGCGCAAGACGTGCTGGATCTGGGCCACCGAGAACAGTCGGCGGCCATCGGCTGCGCGTGTCGAGGAGTCGTTCATGCGTTCGGTCGAATACGCGTCGAGGAAGGGGTCCGCACGCGGGCGTTGTAGCGCACGCACGAGCTCGGGTCACCTCTCCGCGTAGTCCGGAGGCGTCGAGTCCACTATCCTTCGACCGGGCGGGAGCCCCGCCCGAAGATGCACGCACTACTCATCGCTTCGACCCTTGCCTCGACCCTTGCCTCGACCATCGGTGCAGCTCCCGAGTGGACGTTGCTGGCCCTTCCCCGCGGCACGCGCGCGACGTCCCTGCCCGCGGCCGAGGACGTGCTCCTCGATGCCGCGCACCTCGATGTCGCCGGCAATTTCCGCCCGGCCGCGCTCGAGGTTCAGGGTCCGGCGATCGCGCCCGGGACGTTCCAGCAGATGTTGGACGAGACACTCCGCCTGCGTGGCCTGAAGCTCGAGTCGCGGCCGCAAGCTGGGTTGCTGCTCGCCCGCGGAGATCCGGCGGCACTCGAGCTCGCCCGCGCCCTCGTCGCGGATCTCGACCGGCAGCTCGACGCTTTCGAGATCGATCTCGAGGTCGTCGTCCGCCGCGCGGGCGCGCCCGAGACGACATGGAAGCGACGCGTGCGCGCTGGTGCCGACGTTTTCCTCGGTTCGCGCGAAGTGCGACCGTTCGTCGCGAGCTTCGACGTGCAGGTGGCGCAGGACGCAGGCCAAGCGGAGCCGCGCCTTGGATCCGCGCTCTCCGGCACCGGTCTTCACGTGCGCGCGACGAGACTCGCGGGCGGCACGCGCGTGTTCCTCGATGGCGTTCTCGACACCGCCGAACTCGACGAGATCGTCACGTTCGACCCGGAAACGCCCGACCTCGGCGTGTTCGATCAACCGCGCATCGCGAGTGCTCAAGTCGCGTTCGCGGGCGCGGTCGACAGCGGCGGCAGCCTGCGGGTGAACCTGGCCCACGCGGGCCCGAGCGGCGCGGAATTCGTGCTCACCGTGAAAGCGACCGCGCGGCCCGATGTCGCGACCACCGGCGACGGTTGGGCCCTGCTCGACCTCGGCTTCGCGCAGGCGGCGGCGCGCCCTCTCCTGCCCGTCGATCCCGGAGCCAATCTCGCGAGCGTGAGTGGCGAATCGAGCGCAGGCGGCGCCATCCTCCAACCTGCGGCGCTCGCAGCGATGCTCGAGGGCGAGCGCGCCGGCTCCGAAGGCCGTGCCAGTCGATCCTCGGTCCTGTGGGGAGCGACTTGGATCGCTTTCCCAAGGTCCGATGCCGCTCGGATCGATACGGCGCGGGCGCTGGTGCGCTCGCTCGAGGAAGCACGATCGAGGACGGCGCGCGCGGAGATCACATGCGGAACGCTCGTGGCGTCGTTCCCCGTCGCCAGCGGGCGCGGTGCGCGACTCGTCGCCGGGACGGAGCGGCCCTACCTCGTGGACTACGCGCTCGAAGTCGCCCCACAGATCTGGATGCCGGCTCCGCGTGTCGAGCGCGGCTTCGACGGAATCGCGGCGGAAGTGGCCTTCGAAGACGGGCAATTGCGCGTCGAAGCCTGGCGCACGTCGACCCCCGAAGTCGCCATCGTGTCGCGCGAGTCGGCGCAGATGGGTCGGCTCGAATTGCCGCGCCGAGCCCGAGTTGTGGGTTCGGGCCGCGTGACGTTGGGTGAGGCCCCACTCGCACTGTTCGACGCCGGGGAACCGCTAGCGATCCGCGCTCTCGCCCCGTGAGAGTCCGTGAAAAGAACGATCGGAGGACCTCACCGACATGGGTTGGGCCGCTCCGACGCGTGACAACCCCTTTGGGCTTCAAGAACTCGGGACGGCCCTGATTCCTGGGAGTCCTGATCGTCTACCGGGTGAGGAACGGTCGCTCGGTCGGTGTAGGATCCATTCGTGCGGGCACGCGGCCCGGCTCCTCGAAACGATGGGATTCGAACCTTGAGACTGGGCCTGAGTCAGAGCGCGCGGATGGATCAGCGACTGCAGCAGTCGCCGCAGATGATCCAGGCCATGCAGATCCTCCAGCTTTCCTCGCTGGATCTGGAGGACCGCATCGAACAGGAGTTGGTCGAGAATC
>JAYTBY010000898.1:0-5136 GCA_043736755.1 Planctomycetota bacterium
GCGCACCCTCACCGCGCGCCGTGTCGTTCCGGAAGACGCGCACGGGACCTTCCACGCCCAAGGCGACGACGTCGAGGTCGCCGTCCGCGTCGAGATCCGCAGCGGCACTCGCGCGCAACGTCATCGGCGGCGCGTTCGACATCGGCTCGAGGCGGAAGCGGCCCGCGCCGTCGTTCACGTAGATCTGCGCGACTTGCGCGTAGCTCGTGTCGGTCCCGACGCGATCCGCTTCGGGGTACACGTGCCCGTTCACGACGGTGATGTCGAGGTCGCCATCGAGGTCGAAGTCCGCCATCTGCGTGCCCCATCCGAGGAACGGAATGCCCGGACCTCCGAGACCCGCCGGCGAACTGCGCTCGCGAAAACCAGCGCCTTTCGAGGCATAGAACGCGTTGTTCTCGCCCGAGAAGTTCGTGACGAAGATGTCCGGTCGGCCGTCGTCGTTCGCATCGGCGACGGCCAGGCCCATGCTGGCCTGCTCCTTGCCATTCGCGTCGTGGCTGACGCCACGCTGGAAGCCGACCTCGCGGAACGTGCCGTCGCCCTGGTTCTCCCACAGGAAGTTCGGTGTCGAATCGTTCGCGACGTACAAGTCCGTGTCGCCGTCCAAGTCGTAGTCGAGCGTGATTGCCCCCAGGCCGAAACCGGCTGAATCGGGCACGAAACCGGCCTTCGCTGTGATCTCCTCGAAGCGTCCGCCGGCGAGTCCGCGGTAGAGCCGGTCGTGCTGCGCAGCGAGCCCCTCGGGCCCGCACATCACGTCGAAGCCCTTCCAACGACAGTTCCCCGCGCCACGCTTGGCGATGCTCAACGTGCCGAAGTCGAGGTAGTTCACGACGGCGAGGTCGAGTCGCCCATCGCGGTCCGCATCGAAGAACGCGGCGCTGGTCCCCCACTCGAGAGCAGCAGCGAACCCCGACTCCGAGGTGGTCTCGCGGAACCCGCGCGCCTCCTCGTTTCGAATCAAGCGCGTCCGTCCCCACTCGGTGATCACGAGATCGAGGTCGCCGTCGCCTTCGATGTCCGCGGCCGCGGCCCCCATGCCGAAACGCCCGGGCGGGATGCGCCACGCTTCGCCAGCGGGTTCGAACGTACCGTCACCGCGGTTCAGGAAGAGCCGCGGCGGATTGCCTGGCTCCCCCTTCTCCGCGCGCTCGACCGTCGAACCGTCGATGACGACGAGATCGTGGTCGCCGTCGCGATCGAAGTCCCCCAGCGCGAGCCCGCCACCGTTCACCTCGAGGATCCAGTCCTTCGCCGGCGAGCCGCATGTCGTCACGACACCTGGGAGGGCCTTGGCGCCGACTTCGGTGAAGCGCGGCGCCTCGGGAGGAGAACTCGGAAGCAGCAGGAGGATCACGCCGAGAGACCAAGCGCGCCGGGGCCTTCCGGCGCACGGCGATCTCGGCGATGGGATCTCACGCGCCCCACACGATCGAGAACCCGTTCGACAGGTTGAACGTGTCCGCCGTGCAGAACGCAGCCGCGTTGCGGTACCAGATCTGGTACGTGCGCGTACCCGGCGCGCCGATCGCGCCGCGCACCGACACGGACAGGTCACCACCGACGGGGTAGCTCGACGTTCCGCCGACGTTCGTCTTCGTGCCGAGGCGCACGATCGCGCCCGCCGCGCAGCGCAAGCCGTCGCCGAACGCGGAACCGAGTCCGCCGCTCTGCTGCGTCGTGCCTTGGAAGTAGAGCGCCGAGCTGTTCGGCATCCCGCTTCCGCCGAGGATCACCGTGTCGGCCGAGAGACTCGGGTTGCCGGTGGCTTGCAGTCGCGCACCGGTCGCGGAGACCGAGCTGGCGCAGCCGCGCCCGGCACCGCCGACGTTCGCGCACGGGCACGCCGTGCCCGTGCCGTCACCGGCGCAGAAGCCCGCGCCCGCGAGCACGGGCGTGAGATCGAAGGAGCCCGTGATCGCGCGCAGGTTGCCCGGCCAATCGCGAGCGCGCAGTTCGTAGCAGACGCGCACGCCCGCTCCGCCCAACGTGTCCGTGAGCGTGTAGCGCTGGATCTGCGGACCGGCTTTGCGCCACGCGCCGACGCTCGTCGCGCCCGTGACCGTGACCGTGCACGTCGCCGCGCTCAAAGTGTTCTGGAACACGTACGTGCCCGCTTCGACGACGACGGCCGCGAACGTGCCGCCGTTCGCGAGCGTGCCCGACGCGAAGGCATACGGAGCGGTTGAGCAGACGATGTCTGCGTTCCCGCCCGAGGAGTTCGTGAAGGTCAGGCGCGTCCCTGCGGGTGCATTCAGCGCCGCGGTCGAGAACGCACCGCCAGCGGCTACCGACAACGCGACGTCCGATGCGACAGCTTGCACGACGTACGTCGTGGATCCGGTCACGTAGTCGACGCCGTCGTCGAGGACTTGGTCGCGCACCTTCCCCTTGACGACCCACGGCCCGAGCGCGGCCGGGGCGACCGGAGCATTCAGGGCAGTGAACACCGGCGCCAGCGTGTCGGAAACGCCGGTATTGCGCAGGTATTTGTTGATGAATGAGTTCGACTCGCCCTGAACCGTGACGATGTCGTACTTGCCGTCGTTGTTCAGGTCCGCGACGGTCAAGTCGAGCGTCGAGTCCGCCGTGTTCTGCACTTGCGCGCTCTGATCGGTGAACGAGAGCCCGCCGTTGTTGCGGTAGAGCTTCTCGCTGCCCGCACGCAGGGACCCGACGAGGACGTCGTAGTCACCATCGACGTCGTAGTCGAAGAGCGCGATCTCGTTGTCGTCGTCGCCACCGAACGTCGCCTGGTTCGTGAAGGTCAGCGGACCCACGGGCGCGAAGTTGTTGCGCGCGACGCCCTCGGCAAAGCCCGCGAGGGACGTGAAGAAGAGATCGAGGTCCAAGTCGCCGTCGAGGTCGCCGACCTCGCCCTCGTAGACGGCACCCGAGTTCGCGACGACGAGCGACGACGCGTCGCTGAACGTCCCCGCGCCGTTGTTGCGCATCAGGTACTGGCCCGGCGCGGCCGACGCCTTGGTGAAGCCGACGAAGTCGAAGTCCCAATCGTTGTCGACGTCCGCGAGCTGAACGTCCATTTGCGACGCCTTGCTCGGGGCGCCGAGCGCGACCGCGTTCTCCGTGAAGAACCCAGCGCCGTTGTTGAAGAACAAGTGCGGCGCGCCAGCCGAACCGGAGTTGTAGCGCTCGTTCACGATGACATCGAGGTCACCGTCGTCGTCGAGGTCGGCGAACTGAGCGCCGCCCGACGAGTAGCTCGTCGCGAAGCCGCGCGCCACGCCTTCGAACGTGAAGAAGCCCGGGTTCGGTGCGCCTTGGTTCACGTACAGGAACGGCGGCGACGTCGTGAACGCGCTGACGAACATCGCGTCGATCCAACCGTCGCCGTTGATGTCGCCCGTCGCCACGCCCTTCGCGTGTGAGGTGTGCACACCCAGGCGCGCGACGCTTTCGTCGACGAGACCGTACGGCGTCCCCTGCGCCGTCTGGTTGATCCACAGCAGGTTCTGACGCGCGGTTCCGGCCGAGCTGAAGTTCCCGCCGTCCGCGACGAAGATGTCGAGGTCGCCGTCCAGGTCGACGTCGGCGCACTCGACGCCTTCGCTCCACAGCGCCGCGCCGGGGAAGTTCGTCGCCGACTGAAATTGCTGCGCGGAGGCGGGGACGGCGCACAGGATCGCCAGGACGGAACTCGAGGAAACCAGGTTGCGCATCGCGGTGTCGCGAAGCTCCGCAAGCTCGAATCGAGTGCCGCGACCCGCACCCCCTGTGGGCCGCGGCACCGCGCACCCGGGGACGACGCCGCGGGGCCTTCGGATCAGGGGTATCCACAGAGAGTACCCCGAGTCGGTGGGAGCGAAATGGGTTGTGCGCGACTGTCGGAAGAACTTGCGGGGTCCGAACCGCCGGCGGCGGAGCCCGTGCCCGGCGGCTCAGACCCGTTCGCATTCGCGATGAACGGGTCCGTGTGGCTCCAGAGGCTCTGATCCGCTCGTCCTCGGCCTCGATCGAGGCCGAGGGAACGCCCCGAGCGGATCCCCGCTGCCCTGGTCATCCGCTCGGCATCCCTCGTCCCTCAGAACTGGTAGCGCACGCCCACCGTGAAGACGTCGATGAAGTCGCTGATGGTCTCGTAGTTGAGGCCGACGCTCAGGCGCTCGTCGAAGTAGTAGCGCCCACCGATGCCGAACCCGAGTTCCGTGTCCTCGAAGTCGACGACTTCGAGCAGGCCGTTCAGTTCGATCTCCTCGTTCGCCATGTAGCGCACGCCGCCCTCGAGCGCCCAGCCGGTGTCGTCACCGTTCCCGACCTCGACATGCGCGATGGAGAAGAGACCGTACGCGTCGAGCTTCGGTTGGATCGGGACAGCCCATCCCGCGCCGACTTTGAACAGCGACAGATCGGCATCGCCGCCCGAATCGAGGTACGACGCGCGCACGAAGAGGTCGCGCCAGGCGCGGTACGAACCGACGAGCTGGACGCCGAGTTCCGAGTCGGCACCGGGAACATCCACGTCGACCAGGCCGACGTCGAACTCAGCGTAGGTGTAGTTGAAGTTGGCCGTGCCGGGTTCGGCACCCGTTGCGGAATCGGTGTGGCCCTGCCAGTTCGGCGTGGGACTGAGTGCGAGCATGAGGAGCGGCAACAACATCTTCGTGATCCTTGGTTCGTGTCCGTGCGGGCGCCGACGACTCGGGGGGGGGCGCGCGAGCATAGGGCGGGCCCCGGTCCATCGTCAGCACGATGTGGAAGTTGCCTGGGATGCTCCTGGGACGCCGTCGATCCGTGGGTGGGATCGCGGAGATCCCGAGCGCTCACGGAGTCCCAGGCGTGGGTAGATTGGAAAGTGGATCGGTCTGTCGCCCCCGAGCCCCCATCACCAGGCACAACGACAACCTGCTCGCGTGCTTCGCCCTCTGCGGTCTGGCCGCTTCCGCTGAAGCCGGTCGTCTCGTCGCCATCGACAGCTCCCGCGCTCTCTACGACATCGACCCGGCGACCGGCATCCAGACCGCGATCGGCACCGTGACTTCCAACGCCGGCACGACCGGCGGCCTCGCGCGCGATCCCTCGACCGGGACCATCTACCTGACCTCGACGAGCCTCGACTCGCTCTTCACGCTCGACATCTCGACGGCCACGGCGACGCTCGTCGGCTCCTACGGC
>JAYTBY010000899.1:0-2351 GCA_043736755.1 Planctomycetota bacterium
CCGAAAGCGCCGCCAGCGGCCAAGAAACCGTCGATTCCGAGCTCGCCGACGACTCCGCCGCCGCGCGGCGAGCCGACTGCGCCGCGGAGCGAGGACAGCGTGCCGATGCGCGCCGAACCGCGCGTGCCGGCGCGTACTCAGCCGGCTCCGACGCGCGCGGAAGTCCCGGCGCGTGCGCCCGGTTCGGGCTTCCACACGAGCGTCGCCGCCGGCCCCGCGCGGGATGCGGACGAGGTGCGCGCTCAGGCCGGATCGGCCGCGGATCTCGATGAATTGCGCCGCGGCGTCGCGCAGTGCCGCGCCTGCTCCTTGTGCGAAACACGCACGCAAACCGTCTTCCAGGACGGCGAGGGCGCGAGCGGCGTGATGTTCATCGGCGAGGCACCGGGCGCGGACGAGGACCGCACGGGCGTGCCGTTCGTCGGCCGCGCCGGCCAGCTGCTGACCGACATCATCACGAAGGGCATGGGCCTGCCGCGCCGCGACGTCTGGATCGCCAACGTCCTGAAGTGCCGGCCCCCGGACAATCGCGAGCCGACGCCGGTCGAAAAGGCGACCTGCACGCCCTGGCTCGACCGTCAGGTGCAGATCCTGGCGCCCAAGATCCTGATTCCGCTCGGCCGGCACGCGGCCATGCACGTCCTGGGCTTCAACGCCCCGATGAGCGCGATGCGCGGGCGCGTGCACGAGGTCCTCGGTCGGCCGGTCGTGCCGACCTTTCACCCGGCGTATCTCCTGCGCAGCCCGGGTGAGAAGAAGGAGTGCTGGAAGGACATCCAACTCGCCATGCAGACCGCTGGACTGTCCGCGCCTCCGCGCGAATCGGGCCCCGGGACGGCCACGTAACCGGCGCACGAGCCCGGGGTAGTGGGCCAGCTGCGTGCCCGGTCCGCGAAGGGATCGAACGCGCGGCGAACGAGGACCTGATGCGGCGTTGACGCTCTTGTGCAGCGCCGGTAAGCTCCCCGCCCGCTCTGAACGACCCGGGTTCCTTCACCCGCGAGTCCGCAGTTCGAACTCAGTGGTCCGCGCGCGCGCCGACCCCCGGATTGTCGCCCCACGTGCACCGTGGGGACGACTCGCCGGAACGACGCGCGGTCCATTCTTCCACGCGCGCGTCGCGTCGAAGGCCGTCGCGCCCCCGCGCCGGATGATCGAGCCGTGGTCCCGCGTCGCGAGGCCTCCCGCGAAGCCTACTGACGACGACGCGACGTCCCCCCCTCGGCGTCCCGCGCTCCTCTGACCTGCGTTCCTTGGAACGTGCGTCGCAGGATCTCGTGCCCGAGGTCGCCACTGCGAGTGCCCCGCTGGGGTATGTGGATCGTGCGCCGACGCGACGCCTGAACGACGTACGCGAAGCCAACCCACGTTGATCCTAGAACCCCGGCCTCTCGGTGAACCGCACTCCGCGCTAGCGACGGACATGTCGCCCGTGTGGATCGCATTCGTCGTGCCGACCGGATCCGAAACGTTCCCTGGTCTCTGAACCCATGCAGCACAGGCTCCTCCTCGTCCCGCTCCTCGCGGCGCTCCCCTGCTCCTGCACCTCGTCCGGATCCAGCGCTCAGCCGGCTGGCGCGCCGAACCCGGCGCCCGTCGTGATCGCGTCGGAGCCGTCGGGCTCGAGCGACGTGGTCCGGGCCGCCGCGGAGCCGCTCGGCCTCGAGGCCAGCATGATTCTGCAAGACGGTGTGCCCGCCGAAGATGTCGCCCGCGCTGCGCGCATGCGCCAGCAACAGGAATTCCTGGCCGGGCAGTACCTCGTCGAGGGTGATCGCTCGTTGGAGCGCGGCGACCTCGAAGCGGCGCTCAAGTCCTACTCGTTCGCGCTCGATCTCGATCCGGCGAGCCAGACGGCGCGCGCGCAAATGCGCAAGGTCGAGTCCCTGCTCGGCGATCGTTACGCCACAGCCGGTTCCTTCCTCGAGGACGCTACGCAGCGCGAAGTCGTGCGCCGCAGCCAAGCGCGCATGGCCGCGGAAGATGCGCGCAATCGCGCCAAGCAGGCTTTGGCCAAGGGTGACTTCGCGACCGCGGTCGAGCAGTACCGCCAGGCCGAAATCATCCTGCGCTACAACCCGCTCATCGCCACGGATGCGCTCGACGTCAAGCTCGTCCAGGGCGAACTCGAGACCGCCGTGCGCCTCGCCGAAGAAGGCCAGGCCGAAACCGCGCGCAAGGCTGCCGCGGCCGCGGACGAAGAACGTCGCCGCGCCGAGGACGAGACGCGCCAGCACCGCGAAGACCGGCTGAACGAGCTCTTCGCCCAGGCGAAGGCGGCGTTCATGGCCGAGGACTACGCGCGCGCCGAAGCGGTGACGGGCCAGATCCTGCTCGAGGAGCCGAACAAC
>JAYTBY010000900.1:0-2351 GCA_043736755.1 Planctomycetota bacterium
GCCGAGTCCGCACGTCGCGCCATCGAAGTCGGAGCCCCGCTCGTCGATCTGAACTTCGGCTGCCCAGCGAAAGGCGCTCTGCGCGGTTGCGCCGGCTCCGCGGTGCTCAAGGATCCTGCGCGCCTCGAAGCGACTGTCCGAGCGGTGGTCGAGGCTGTTCCCGATCATCCCGTCACCGCGAAGATCCGCGCCGGCTACGACGATGCCGAGCGCGTCGAAGACCTCGCTCGCGCGGCGGAAGCCGGCGGCGCAGCGATGCTCACCGTCCATTGCCGCACGCGCGCCGAGGCCTACCAGGACGAGGTCGATTGGACGCGGCTGGCGCGAGCGGTGAGCGCCGTCTCGATCCCGGTCTGCGGCAACGGCGGCGTCAACTCGCACGCGGACCTCGAGCGCCTGCGCCGCGAGACCGGTTGCGCGCTCGCCATGGTCGGTCGCGCGGCGTGCGGCGATCCGTGGATCTTCGGCGGCCGCGAGGTGACCGCGAGCGACGCCGCGCGCTTCCTCCTCGACTACGCCGACACCTTGCGGAGCCTCGGCGCGAGCGCGAAGGGCGCCGCCGGTCGGGTGAAGCAGCTTCTCGTCCACTGGACGGCCGGCGGGCTGACCGGGACCGGCGAGGAGGGCCGCGCGCTCTGGTTGCGCGAGCAAGAGCCCGCTCGCCTGCTCGCGAAACTGGCCGAATCTGCCGGGAAAGACCGCGATTCCAGCCTCAACCCGCTCCTCCATCCCGTGGTCGAATCCGGCGTCGCCGTCGAGTAGAGTTCGAGCGCCGGACGACTCACAACTCCGCGCACGCTCGAAGAATTTCGGCCGAGCGGGGCGCGCGGCGCGGCGGGCGAGTTCTTAGAATCGCACCCGTGGAGGTCTACCCAAAAGGATCCGATGGCCAAGTGGACGCATCTCGATAGCGACAATCTGTACAACGTCCAGAAGTGGGGTCTGGGCTTCTTCCACGTCAACGACAAGGGCAACGTGGAAGTCCGGCCCGAGGGGCCCGATCGCCCCCAACGACCTGGCATCGACCTGTTCGAACTGCTGGGGCAGATCCTGCGCCGCGGGGTGAGCACGCCGATCCTCCTGCGCTTCGACGGGATCCTCCGTGCGCGCGTCCGCGCGATGAACGACGCGTTCAACACGGCGCGGCGCGAGTTCGGGTACGAGTCGCCCTACCGCGGCGTCTTCCCGATCAAGGTCAACCAGGAGCGACATGTCGTCGAGGCGCTCCTGTCCGAAGGGCTCAACCACAAGATGGGCCTCGAGGTCGGCAGCAAGCCCGAACTCATCGCGGTCATCGCGCTCATGGCGGGCAAGAGCTCGCTCATGATCTGCAACGGGTACAAGGACGAGGAGTACATCGAGATGGCGCTGCTCTCGACCAAGCTCGGCATCACGCCGATCCTCGTGGTCGAGAAGTTCAGCGAGGTCGAGACGATCCTGCGCGTCGGTAAGCGGCTCGACATCCGTCCGTCGATCGGTTTGCGCACGAAGTTGTCGGGCAAGGGCGCTGGGCGTTGGCAGGAATCGGGCGGTGATCGCTCGAAGTTCGGCCTGACGACGCGCGAGATCGTGTCCGTCGTCGAGCTCATGCAGCGCGAGGGGCTGATCGACTGCGTCAAGCTGCTCCACTTCCACTTGGGGTCGCAGATCCCCGAGATTCGCAGCCTCAAGAACGCGCTGCGCGAAGCCACGCACACCTTGATCGGCTTGCACAAGATGGGCGCCAAGATCGAGTACTTCGATTGCGGCGGCGGGCTCGGCATCGACTACGACGGCTCGTCGACGAACTTCGAATCGTCGGTGAACTACTCGCTGCAGGAGTACGCGAACGACGTCGTTTACCACCTGAAACAAGCCTGCGACGAGGCCGAGATCCCGCAGCCGACGATCGTGACCGAGTCGGGGCGCGCGCTGTCGGCGCACCATGCCGTGCTGGTCACGGAGGTGCTCGGCACGACGGACTTCAGCGAAGAGGGCATGCCCGAGAAGCCCATCGAGGACGAGCACGAGCTCGTTCACAACGCGCACGCCGCGTGGGAAAGCGTCAACGCGAAGAACTTCCAGGAGAGCTATCACGACGCGGTCCAGATCCGCGACGAGACGATGGTGCTCTTCAACGTGGGCCAGATCTCCATGAAGGAGCGCGCGCGCGTCGAGGACTACTTCTGGCGGACGTGCGAGCGGATCCTGCGGATCACGCGCACGCTCGATTACGTGCCCGACGACCTCGCGCAACTCGAGCGCGACATGGCCGACACGTACTTCCTGAACTTCTCGCTGTTCCAGTCGGTGCCGGACAGTTGGGCGATCCACCAGCTCTTCCCGGTGTTGCCGCTGCACCGTCACAACGA